>CAYXUA010000013.1:0-19414 GCA_964468015.1 uncultured Clostridium sp.
TAGAGCTTAAAAATATTGAAATCTAGGGCAATCCCCAGTCATAAAAACTCATACGGAGTAGTGGAAAAGGTTGAAATATTAAGCAAAAAGTGGTATAATGAAAGTGTAAATTTAATTTACACTTGTTTTTTAACTATTGTTAAAAAACAAATAAGTAGTACCGAAAATTATGCAAAAGAAAAGGAGAAATGAACAATGAACATCTTAGTTATTAACGCAGGGAGCTCTTCCGTAAAATCTCAACTTATTGAGGCTGAAAGCGGAAAACCAATTGCCAAGGTTATGGCAGAAAGGGTTGGAGTGGAAGGCACAGAGCTTACTTTTAAATCGGCAGATAATGAAGTGCGGATTAAGAAAGCATGTGACCATGAAAGAGCTATTGCACTTACGTTAAAGTTGCTCCAAGATTCTGAATTTGGGGTGATTAAGAGCCTCAAACAAATTGATGCAGTGGGACACCGTGTTGTACATGGTGGAGAGTTGTATCGTGAATCAATGGTCATTGATGACAAAGTTATCGATGGCATTAGAAGCTGTAATGCATTGGCACCGTTGCACAATCCGGCATGCCTTTTGGGCATTCATGCTTGTAGGAAGCTGATTCCTAATAAGCCGGAAGTGGCTGTTTTTGATACAGCGTTTCATCAGACTATGAAACCGGAGAAATTTTTATATCCGATTTCAGATGAATATTACAAAGAATATGGCGTACGCAAATACGGCTTCCACGGTATCAGCCATCAATATTTGGCTGAAAGTACGGAGGAAATGATTGGTAAACAAGAATTTGACTCAATCCAATTTCATCTTGGACAGGGCTCCAGCTTAACTGCTGTAAAGGATGGTCATAGCGTAGAAACCACAATGGGCTTAAGCCCTCTTGCTGGTATCTTTATGGGTACTAGAAGTGGTGATATTGACCCGGCAGTTGTAAGTTATCTTGCGACTGTACTCAACATTCACCATGATGAGGTAATTGATAAGCTAAACAAGGAATCTGGTATGCTGGCTTTGTCTGGTATAAGCTCAGATTTCAGAGACATCCTGAATGCTGCGGATAATGGTGATGAAAGAGCTCAAATAAGTTTGAATATGTTCTATGAAAATGTCGCACAATATGCTGCAAAATTCATGGTTACATTAAACCGAGCTCACTACTTTGTATTTGCCGGCGGTATCGGAGAGAATTCACCAAGAATTCGTGCCGAAATCTGCAAAAAATTGTCACTCTTCGGAGTTGAACTTGATGAGCAATTAAACAATCAAGCAATCGGCAGAAAAGCGAAGATTTCTTCCAATCATTCTTCAGTCGAAGTATTCGTTATTCCGACAAATGAAGAATTCATGATAGCGAAGGAAACCTTAAGAAAAATCCAATAATAGGTGCTACTACCTTACCCCGGACATTGTTCGGGGTATTTGTGTAGAAGGTGTAAGAATTCGAGGAATGAAATAAATTTTTTATATTATCTTTTGTGAAACGGCCTACTCAAAAAGAAGAACAAAAAAATGTTCGCCAAACCTTGCAATCTCAAAAAAATAATTATATAATAAAAAAGGTGATTTATTTGGAAATAAAAAAAGATGTAAAATACATAAAAGGAGTAGGCCCAAACAGGGCAGAATTACTAAATAAATTGGGAATATTCACTTTAGAAGATTTAATTACATATTATCCAAGAGACTATGAAGATAGAAGCAAACCAAAAAAAATAATAGATATATTAGATGGAGAAGAAGTACTAATTGAAGCTACAGTACAAACAAAAATGACAGAATTTCGAGTTCGTAGAGGACTTACTTTGTATAAAATAAAAGTAGCAGATAATAGTGGTTTTATGGATATAACTTGGTATAATCAAAGCTATCTAAAAAATCAAATAAGACAAGGAGAAACATACAAATTCTTTGGAAAAGTATCATATAAATATAACAAAAAAGAAATGAATGCTCCGGTATTTGATAAGGCAGAAAGCAAAAGAAATACAGGAAAAATAATACCAATATACCCATCAACATATAATCTATCACGAAACACGCTAAGAGCAATAATGGAAAACGGAGTATCAGAGGTAGTAGGAGCATTACCAGAGACACTACCCGGATATATATTAAAAGAAAATAATTTAGATGATATAAATACAGCAATAAAACAAATACACTTTCCGAATGGCTTTGAAGAATATGAACAAGCAAGGAAAAGACTGGCATTCGAAGAATTACTAATAATGCAATTATCACTATTAAAACTAAAGAAGACTTATACAACTAAAGAAGAAGGAATATCATTTAACAATCAAGTAAAAATGTCAGAGCTAATAGAACAATTGCCATTTAAACTAACTAAAGCACAACTAAGAGTATTAGAAGAAATAGACAATGACATGGAAAGTACAAAACCAATGAATAGACTACTTCAAGGAGATGTAGGTTCAGGAAAAACAATAGTATCAATAATAGCAGCATATAAAGCAGTAAAAAGTGGATATCAAGTAGCGATAATGGCACCAACAGCAATTCTAGCAGTCCAACATTTAGAAAGTTTTACACAGATATTGGGTAAATATGGGATAAACTGTGAATTACTGGTAAGCAATATTACTAAAAAAAGGAAAGAAGAAATCCTAGAAAAGTTACAAAGAGGAGAAATAGACATACTGATAGGAACACATGCATTATTAGAAGAAAATGTAATATTCAAAAATTTAGGACTAGTAGTAACAGATGAACAACATAGATTTGGAGTAAAACAAAGAAGTACAATAGTAGCAAAAGGAAAAAATCCAGACACACTAGTAATGACAGCAACGCCAATACCTAGAACACTAGCGTTAATACTATATGCTGACCTAGATATATCAATAATAGACGAACTGCCACCGAATAGGCAAAAGATAGATACATTTGCAGTAACAAAACAACTAGAAGAAAGGGTAAACAATTTTATTAAAAAACAAATAGACGAAGGACGACAAGCTTATGTAGTATGTCCACTAGTAGAAGAAAATGAAGAAATAAACGCGCAATCAGTACTAGAACTGGCAGATAAATACAAAGATGAAATATTTACAGACTATAGAGTAGAATACTTACATGGAAAAATGAAACCAAAAGAAAAAGACAAAATAATGGAACAATTTAAGGCTGGGAAAATAGATGTACTAATATCTACAACAGTAATAGAAGTAGGTGTAAATGTACCAAATGCAAGTATAATGGTAGTAGAAAATGCAGAAAGATTTGGACTAGCTCAGTTACACCAGTTAAGAGGAAGAGTAGGAAGAGGAGAATACAAATCATATTGTATACTAAAATATCAAGGAAACTCAGATGTAATAAGACAAAGAATGAAAGTAATGCAAGAAACAAATGATGGCTTCAAAATATCAGAAAAAGACTTAGAACTAAGAGGCTCAGGCGAATTCTTTGGAACAAAACAACATGGGCTACCAGATTTCAAAATAGCCAACATATTCGAAGACATGCCCATGTTAAAAGATATCCAGCTAATAGCAATGACTATACTAAAAGAAGACCCAGAACTAGAAACACCAAAAAACAAAAAACTAAAAATAGCAGTAGAAAAGAAATTTGCAACAGGAGTAGAAATTTAATGAAAACAAGCTATACTCTAGGGCAAGAACTATTGACGAAACAGAATAATATGCTATAATAAAAATAGAAATAGGTTCCACCAAATGTGGCTACCGCACATGAGAAAACACACATCTCATATTGGGTTTGCAGAGATGTGTGTTAAATTGTAGGCCAAAAAAGCGAAATATTCTTGCAATTTACTCAAAAAAGTGATAATATATATACCATAAAAAATAACGAAGAAAAAGAGGAGTATGTTTATTTTGCTATAAGAGAGAAGAAACCCTAGGCTGAAAGTTTCTTTTAGACTAGAATAAACAGAAGGTAGCTTTAGAGTTGGTAGACTGAAATAATAGTAAGTCTATCCGCATAAGTAGCGTTAAAAACTTATTTAAGATGTAGAATATAGAACTATTATTTCTGCAAATTAAGGTGGTACCGTGAGTTAAACTCGCCCTTAAACAAGGGGCGAGTTTTTTGAATTGATTTGAATTGCCAAAAGGGACGGAGGATTTTGGCAATTTCCTAAAAAAGATAAAACTTTAAATAATAATTAATTACAAAATTGCCAAAATCCCCCGTCCCTTTTGGCAATTTTGGGGAGGAGGAACAAAAATGAGCAAATTAGAGGGAAGTTATAATCCAAAAGAATTTGAAGATGAAATTTATGAGAGATGGCAGGAAAAGGGATATTTTAAGCCAAGTAGCGACAAGTCAAAGGGCTGTTATTCAATTGTTATGCCACCACCAAATATAACAGGTAAATTACATGCTGGACATGCTTTAGATGATACAATTCAAGATATTTTAATAAGATATAAAAGAATGCAGGGAATAAGTACTCTATGGCTTCCAGGTACAGACCATGCGGCTATTGCAACAGAGGCTAAAATTGTTGCAAAAATGAAGGAAGAAGGATTGACCAAAGAAGATTTAGGAAGAGATGGCTTCATGGAAAGAGCATGGCAATGGAAAAATGAATATGGAAATATCATAACATCACAAGTTAAAAAACTAGGCTGTTCTTGTGATTGGTCAAGAGAAAGATTTACAATGGATGAGGGACTAAGCAAAGCAGTTCAAACAGTATTTGTTAAAATGTACAATAAAGGCTTAATCTATAAAGGCAAGAGAATGATAAACTGGTGCCCATATTGCAACACATCAATATCAGATGCAGAAGTAGAATATGAAGAGGAAACATCACATTTATGGCATATCAGATACAAGGTAGAAAATGAAGATAGATATGTTATAGTAGCAACAACAAGACCAGAGACAATGCTTGGAGATACAGCAGTAGCAGTACATCCTTCAGATGAAAGGTATACAGATTTAGTAGGAAAAAATGTAATTCTACCAATAATGAATAAAAAAATTCCGGTAATAGCAGATAGATTTGTAGAAAAAGAATTCGGAACAGGATGCGTAAAAATAACACCAGCGCATGATGTTAATGACTATCAAGCAGGACTAAATCATGGATTAGAGATAATAGAAGTATTTGATGAAAACAGAAAAATGAATAATCTAGTTCCAGAATATGAAGGAATGGATGCTCTAGATGTAAGGCCATTAATAGTAGAAAAACTAAAAGAAATAGGTGCACTTGTAAAAATAGAAGACTACAACCACAATGTAGGAAAATGTTACAGATGCCATAATGTAATAGAACCAAGAATTTCGGACCAATGGTTCGTAAAAATGGAAGAACTTGCAAAACCCGCAATAGAGGCAGTAAAAACAAAACAAATAAAATTCGTACCAGAAAGATTTGATAAAAACTATTTCCATTGGATGGAAAATATACAAGACTGGTGCATATCTAGACAATTATGGTGGGGACACAGAATACCAGCATACTACTGTCAAAAATGTGGGCATATAGAAGTAGGAATGGAAGCACCAGAAAAATGTAGCAAATGCGGAGAAACAAATCTGGTACAAGACGAGGATACCCTAGACACATGGTTCAGCGCAGCATTATGGCCATTCTCAACAATGGGCTGGCCAGAGCAAACAGAGGATTTAAAAGATTATTTCCCAACAAACACGCTAGTAACAGGGTATGACATAATAACATTCTGGGTATCAAGAATGATAGTATCAAGCTTAGAACATACAGGAAAAATACCTTTTGAACATGTATTTATACATGGGATAGTTCGCGATAGTCAAGGCAGAAAAATGTCAAAAAGTTTAGGAAATGGAATAGACCCACTAGAAATAATAGATAAATATGGAACAGATAGTTTAAGATTTTCGCTAATACTAGGAATATCACCAGGAAATGATGTAAGATATATGCCAGAAAGATTGGATTCAGCAAGAAACTTTGCAAACAAAATTTGGAATGTATCAAAATTTGTTCTAATGAATATAGAAAACATGGACTTAAGCAAAGTAGATAGAAGTAAATTAACATATGAAGATAAATGGATACTAAGCAAGGTTAACAACTTAAAACAAGAAGTAAAAAGTAATCTAGATAAATTTGAGCTAGGAGTAGCATTGCAAAAAATATATGACTTCATATGGGGAGAATTATGTGACTGGTATATAGAGATGACAAAAGCAAGGCTATACGATGAAAATTGTGAAACAAGACTAGAAGCTGGTTATGTATTAAAAACAGTATTAATAGATTCACTAAAACTATTACATCCATATATGCCATTTGTAACAGAAGAAATATTTACAAAAATAAGCAATGAAGAAAGCATAATGATATCAAGCTGGCCAGAATATGAAGAAAAAGATAATTTTGAAAAGGAAGAACAACAAATAGAAGCTATAAAAGACATAATAGTAGAAATAAGAAATATAAGAACAAAGATGAATGTACATCCTTCAAAAAAATCAAAGCTAATATTTGTAACAACAGAATACAAAGAAGCAATAGCATCTTCAAAACAATTCATAAACAAATTGGGATTTGGAAATGAAGTAGTAATACAAGAAAACGAGGAAGAAATACAGTCAAATGCAATATCAATTATAAAAAACGGACTAAAACTATTTATACCATTTGAGGACTTAGTAGATATTAAGCAAGAAAAATCAAGACTAGAAGAAGAAAAGAAGAAAGTAATATCAGAAATAACAAGAGCCGAAAAAATGTTATCAAATCCAGGTTTCACAAGTAAAGCACCACAAGCAAAAATAGAGGAAGAACAAGCAAAACTGGCGAAATACAAAGAGATGCTTGGTTCAATAGAAGAAAGACTATCTGGACTAGAGTAAAAAGCGTCAAAAAAGACCTCTCAATTTGAGAGGTCTTTGCTTTGTCTATTATCTTTCATAATCGTCATCATCATCTTTAGATTTATCTAAAGAATTTTTTGCGATATCTTCATCAAGAATATCTTCAATTTCATCCCAAATACCCATTTGTCCAGAGCTTACATCAAAAAGTTTTTCTAGGTCAATTTCACCAGGTTTTCTTTCTGTTTTTTCGTCTTCTTCCTCTTCGAAGATACCCATTTGCCCAACACTTACATCAGCAAGTTTAGATTCATCAATAGTAGTATTTGATTTTTCTACTCTTGAAGCTTCTTTGTTTTCTTGTACAACTTGAGAATTTTCTTGAACTTTAACATTTTCAGTTGATTTTATGGTTTGTTGTTCAATATTTTCTTTAGAAGTTCCATAAACTTGTACAGGAGATTCTTTAAATATAGTCTTATTTGAAGATTTAACTTTTTCAACTTTTTGTACATCTGGTGTAGTAGGTATAGTATTAATTTTTACTGCATTCTTAATATCCACTTCAGGAAGTTCAAGCGTATAAGCTGGATCTCCTAGATTTCTAGCTGCTTCTTTTTCAATAGAAACGGCTTTTCTTTCAGTACGAACATAAACTTGTAATAAATGACTTAATATATCATAATAATTTTTTCTTTCTGCCATAGTATATGTATCTGGATTATTATTTTTCATAAATCCTTCAATAGCGATATTTAATTCAATCAAGCCATCTGAATAATGTGCTAATTTTTGACCAGGTGTCCAATCTTCAGAAACATTAGTTGCAAAAGCAGTAAGTTCATTAGCTTTCTCAGGAGTAATATTTTTTGATTGATATTGATAAGAATTAGTTGCAATTTCTGCTTGAACTTCTTGGTTAAGTCTTGCTTCAGTTAATGCAATTCTTTGCTCTTTTAAATTATTAACTCTAAGTGTCAAGAAATGCGCAAGTTCATCATTATTATTATATTTAGCTTCACCAATTTTTTGTTGTAAAGAAACTATTTCTTCAGATAGTAAATCTTCTGTATCAAGTGGATTGTATTTTATTGCTTTAAAATGTGTATGATTTATTATATCTTTTGCAAGAGCTTCATTATCTGACATTATTTCAGAAGATTCATCATTAACTTTTTGAATATCATCTTTACTATCAAGAGAAATTACTGTTGTTTCTGTTTTTTCAATATGTGAATTAGCAAGTTTATCTTGTTGCACTTCAGGTGCTTTAGTTTCAACAGTTTTGGTTTCATCTACTTTAATAACATTAATATCTTGAGTAGAAAGCACTTGAGATACTGCTTGGTTTGTTCCTATTATATCTTGATTAACTTTATCCCAGTTATCAGTAGTTTTATCCCAAGCATTTTGTGTAGATTTAACATTATTAATAGCAGAATTCAAACTAGAACTATTACTAATATTTTGAGTATTTCTTCCTAAATTACGTATAGAGGTTGCAACATTTGATATTCCGTTTTGCTGTATCAGATACTTGTTTTTCAGTATCAACTACTTGGTCTAAGTCAGTCTTTATGGTAGTTCTATTGCCAGTTAATAACTGGTTATTTTCAGCAATCAGTCTATCTAAGTTACTTTGTTCAAGAGTAGGATTAGAAACAGCATTAGCTTTTACTGTATCAGTAACAGGTGTATTGTTCTTATCCTCAACAAAAACTTCATTAGCATTAGCATCTCTAGTACCAAGAGCTAATGTGGATGCAGTTAATCCTAAAGCAAGTCCAATTCTTTGAGCCCATTTTCTAAAAAAAGATTTTTTTTCTTTCTTTTCTTCCATATAAAATCCTCCTAAATATATTCAATTTGATAAAAATCTACCTAATAAAACAATTATACCATTTTTTTTACATTAAGTCAATTGCAATATGGAATTGAAAAGGTTGAAAAATAAGCTAAAATAAGGTATAATATTAGTATAAATAAACCGTAAGGTAATTTTGAAGAAGGGAAAGATTTGACATGAAGAAGTATTTTAGCATTGTATTATTAGTACTCTCTCTCTTAGCTGTAAATGCAATTGCTTTTGCAGAGGTAACATTGCAAGAAACTCGGGATTTGCACCATATTCAAGTGAATATGGCACCAATAGTGGTGAAATCTTTAGAAGGAGAAGCGGTAGAAGGTGGTATACATCGCTTTTCAAATGTGGCAGCTTTAGATGAGTTTCTAAAAGGCAAGAACGAAGCTGGTTTAAGAGTTACCAATTCTTACAAACCTAAATTGAATGTGGTTATAATGGATAACAAAGATGTTGGAAATTTAGTTAATTTAGCTGATATGGCTAATATAACTACTTTGAGCAGAATGGAAGGTCCGTTGTATCAGATTCAAGAAGTTCCAGTTGAGCCTCCTGAACAAGTTGCTAAAAAATTAAATGCCATAGGCATGGAAGAACCAGTTGTACTTTTAGTAGCTTCTGGAAAAAAACGAATTCCAGGAGGAATTTGGAAGAACATTATTAGTCAGGTGATTACAATAGTTACCTTATTGTAAAAAAAGTTGCCATGTAAATACATGGCGGCTTTTTTTATATAAACAGAAGTATTTGCAAGATATGTTGAATTATGTAAAAACTTGTGCTATAATATATGTATAATAAGGCTTTAGCCGTTTATATATATTTAATCCCATTTCCATGGATGAATATCTGTGTTATTATAAAAAGTTTTTTCAATTACTATAATGAAAGGTGCGAGATTTATGAAGAAGTTTTTTGTAGTATTAATGATGATGGTAACTATGATGGTAGCTGGAGTTGCAAATGCAGCGCCCAAAAACATTGAAACTGTTGATAGTTCTGTTATGCAGGCTTTACAGCAAAATGTTCAGACCAATGGTCGGACCAAAGAGTCTTTCATGATTCAGGGAATGTTTGACATTGATACCAAGTTATTGGCAATCAACATGCAAACAGGCCAATCTGATTTGTACAGACTCACCAATATTGCTGATTTTGAAGTACTCTGCAGAGAGCAAATCAATTGCAAAGATAGCCGTAAACCCGGTGCTTACACGATTGTTTTGCAAGATATGGCAATGGCAGAACAGTTTGTAACTGCTGCACAGCAGGTTACACAAACTTCAACATCTAAGAATAAGGGCCCTGTATTTAAATTGGCTCAACAGAAAAACAGAATTGCTAATGCAAATTTGGATGCTTTTTTAGCTGAAAAAGGCTTTGGTCATGAATCTGTTTTTATTACAGTGCAAACAGGAAAACTCGTAGTTCGTCCGCTTGAAAAAGTATTGGATGTAAGTAGTAAGGTAAATGACTTGTTCAGCTTGCCGACTACAATTAAGAGTACCTGGAATGTTCTGACGAACAAATCTGGTTGGTAAGCACTAATACCATCGGAATGGCACCTCTCAGATTGAGAGGTGCTTTTTCTATGCTTTAATAAAATTTCCACTTACTACCTTTTATTTTGCAAATTCCTTTACAAATTAAAGCTTCTGATATATAATATACAGGATAAAAAATAAAGGAGAGATTTGAATTGGAGAATATAGAAGAGCAAGAATTAGACATGAATAAACTTATGAAAGTGAGAAAAGAAAAACTAGAAGAATTACAAGCAAAAGGTCAAGATCCTTTTGAGATAACAAAATATAATAGAACACATAATAGTGAAGAAATAAAAAATAATTTTGAAGAATTAGAACAAAAATATGTAAGCATAGCTGGAAGAATAGTAGGAAAAAGGGTTATGGGTAAAGCATCATTTTGCCACATTCAAGACATGCAAGGTAAAATACAAAGCTATGTAAGTTTAAATGATTTAGGAGAGGAAAAATATAAAGAATTTAAAACTTACGACATAGGAGATATTGTGGGAATAACAGGTTTTGTATTTAAAACAAAAACAGAAGAAATATCTGTACATGCTAAAAATGTGGTACTTCTATGTAAATCATTAAGACCATTACCAGAAAAATTCCATGGCTTAAAAGATACAGACTTAAGATATAGACAAAGATATGTAGACCTAATTGTAAATCCAGAAGTAAAAGAAACTTTTATAAAAAGAAGTAAGATATTAAAAGAAATAAAAAATGTATTGGATTCAAAAGGTTATATAGAAGTTGATACACCTATACTAAACACAATACCAGGTGGAGCAGCAGCTAGACCATTTATAACACATCACAATACTTTAGATATGGATATGTATTTAAGAATTGCTAATGAATTATATCTAAAGAGATTAATAGTAGGTGGATTTGATAAAGTATATGAAATGGGAAGAATGTTCAGAAATGAAGGAATATCAATAAAACATAATCCTGAATTTACAAATATAGAGTTATATGCAGCTTATGAAGATTATAATGATATGATGAACATCACAGAAGAAATAATTTCAACTGTTGCTAAAAATGTGTTAGGAACTACTAAAATAACATATCAAGGAACTGAAATAGACTTAACACCAGCATGGAAAAGAATAACAATGATAGATAGCATAAAAGAGGTAACTGGAATTGACTTCAATAAGATTGAAACAGATGAAGAAGCTAAAACTGTTGCAAAAGAATTAAAACTAGAATATGAAGAAACAATGACAAGAGGTCATATTATAAACTTGGTATTTGAAGAAAAAGTTGAAGAAACTTTAATTCAACCAACTTTTATATGTGATTATCCAGTTGAAGTATCACCACTTACAAAGAGAAAAGTTGATGATAAGAGATTAACTGAAAGATTTGAACTATTCATTGCTGGAAGAGAATATGGAAATGCTTATTCAGAATTAAATGACCCAATTGACCAATATGAGAGATTTTTAAAACAGGTAGAAGCAAGAGAAGCAGGAGATGAAGAAGCAAACATGATGGATGAAGACTTTGTTACAGCATTAGAATATGGTATGCCACCAACAGGAGGATTAGGACTTGGAGTAGATAGATTAATAATGCTACTTACAGATTCTGCTTCAATAAGGGATGTATTATTATTCCCAACAATGAAACCTATAAAATAAAAATTTGAAAGGAATTTATATGTTCAGTTTTGATAGAAGATTTATTTATATAATTATTGCGATTATGGCATTGAGTTTTCTAACATCAATGACAAGTGAAAAATTATTAGGATTATTACTTACAATACCAGGAGTATTAATAGCAATGACATTCCACGAATATGCTCATGCCAAGGCAGCAGATAAATTAGGGGATGATACTCCAAGAATACAAGGAAGACTAAATCTAAACCCATTTTCACATGTTGACCCAATAGGTTTTGCAATGCTTGTATTTGCTGGATTTGGATGGGGTAAACCAGTTCAAATAAATCCTAATAATTTTAATAGAAATATGGAGATTACAAAGGCAGAAGCAATAGTTTCTTTTGCAGGACCAGCGATAAATTTTATATTAGCACTTATATTTATGATAATATATTTCGCAATGATAACTTTTGGTTTTATAACAAGTGAGTTAACATTATATGTATCACAAATTGTTAATTATGCAGCAATAGTTAATATAGGTTTAGGAGTATTTAATTTAATTCCATTACCACCATTGGATGGTTCTAAAATATTAATGCATTTCTTACCATATAATGGAAGACAATGGTTTGAAAGAAATCAAATGTATTTTTATATTGGATTTCTAATAATATTTGTAACAGGAATTGCAAGTAATATAATAAGCCCATTAATGAATGCAGTGTATAGTGGATATGTTTGGGTAGTAACACAGATATTTTCACTATTTATATAGGAGAAAAAATGAAAGATATATTAGTATTAGGAATTGAAAGTAGTTGTGATGAAACTTCTGCTGCTGTTGTAAAAAACGGCAGGGAAGTTTTATCTAATGTTATAAATTCTCAAATAAAAATACATGAAAAATTTGGAGGAGTAGTACCGGAGATTGCTTCTAGAAGTCACACAGAAGTGATAAACCAAGTTGTAAAACAGGCATTAAAAGAGGCTAATGTGACATTAGACGATATAGATGTAATTACACCAACGTATGGACCTGGTTTAGTAGGGGCTTTATTGGTAGGAGTTTCGTATGCAAAAGGTTTAAGCTTTGCAACTAATAAACCACTTGTAGGAGTAAATCATATAGAGGGACATATAGCAGCAAACTATATTACATATAAAGAATTAGAGCCTCCATTTATATGTCTTGTGATATCTGGCGGTCATACGCATTTAGTACACATAAAATCATATTCAGATTTTCAAATATTAGGTAGAACTAAGGATGATGCAATAGGTGAAGCATTTGATAAGGTCGCTAGAGTTGTAGGGTTAGGATATCCAGGAGGACCAAAGGTAGATAACTTAGCAAAGCAAGGGCAGCCAAATATAAAATTGCCTAAAACTCATACAGATAATTTGAATTTTAGCTTTAGCGGTATAAAAACAGCTATATTAAATATGTATCATAAAAATCCAGAAATAAATAAAGCAGATTTGTGTGCAAGTTTCGAAAAGAATGCGGCAGAGGTACTTGTAAGAAATTCATTAGAAGCTTTAAGACAAACAAAATTAAAGAAAATAGCTCTTGCAGGTGGAGTATCTGCTAATAGTTATATAAGAGCAGAATTTTCTAAATTAGAGGAACTGGGAATAAAAGTATATTATCCAGAGCTGAAATTATGTACAGACAATGCAGCAATGATAGCGGCAGCAGGATATTATAACTATATAAATGGAAAAAAATCAGAATTAAACTTAAATGCTATTCCAAATTTGAAAATAGATGAATAAAAAAGCGGGTGAAGCTAATGAGTATATATGCAATAGCAGACCTTCATTTATCTTTTAAAAATAGCAAGCCAATGGATATCTTTGGAGATGAATGGAAAGAACATGAAAAGAAAATAGAACAGGACTGGAAAGAAAAAGTAAAAGAAGACGATATAGTACTACTTCCAGGAGATTTTTCATGGGCAACATATTTAGAAGATACTTATCAAGATTTTGAATACTTAAATAGACTACCAGGAAAGAAATTACTATTAAAAGGAAACCATGATTATTGGTGGACAACCTTAACAAGTATGAGAAAATATTTAAAAGAGAATAATTTAGATAACATAGATTTTATTTATAATAATAGCTACTGTTATGAAAATTATATAATAGTAGGAACAAGAGGCTGGTCTATGATGGAAGAAGGCGATACAGCAAAAATGATAAAAAGAGAGGCTGCAAGATTGGAGTTATCATTTGCAGATGGAATAAAGAAATATGGAGCAGATAAGCAATTTATTGTATGTATGCACTATCCGCCAATGAGCGAATTCTTAGCTGTAATGAGAAAGTATGATGTAAAGATTTGTTTATATGGTCATTTACATGGAGCACAGCAAGCAGATGTGAAAGAGGGGATAATAGAAGAGATTAACCTTAAAATGGTAAGTTCTGATTATTTGAAATTTAAATTAGAAAAAATAATATAAAAATGTAGAATAATTATGTAAAATATGATATAATGCTACCATTCCGATATTATAGGAGGGATTGCTATGCTTAATGCAAGAAGTTTGGAACAAGCGCGGTACCGGAAAATAAGGATTAAAAGAAGAGATGAAGTAGTAGAAGTACGAGCAGAAAGAGTAAAATTCTTTGATCCGTCAGAAAATTTTGAGATTTATAAATACGGAAAAAGAAGGGTTGCTCTTGTAGAGACCAAAACTCAAAAAGTAATTCTGCAAGATGCTTCTTACATTTCTTCGGTAAAAAACGGTATTGCAAAATACTACAATGACAGAGGTGAATGGGGTATAATCAATGAGCGTGCTCAGATCATTTGTGAGGCTGGTACGTTGAAGAGTCAAAAAAAGTTCCAAGAACGACAAAAGTAATCCAAGATGATGTTAAATCATCGAAAAAGAAGGTATCTTTAATAAGAGCCTTCTTTTAATTTTATACTGAAAGAAAAAAAGTAAGAAGTTATTTTTACATAAAATCTTGCAAATTTGGTAATCTGTGGTATAATAGTTAAGCATATTGCAAAAATATAGTGGAAGGATTGAAAGTAAATGAGTATAAAAGTTGAAAAGACAGAAAACAAAAACGAGGTAAAACTAGAATTTACTATCGAAGCAGAAAAATTTGAACAAGGGATGAAAAAAGTATACCAAAAGAATGCAAAATATTTTAATATACCTGGATTTAGAAAAGGAAAAGCGCCATATAACATGGTAGAAAAACAATATGGACCAGAAATATTTTATGAGGATGCTTTTAATGAAGTAGTTCCAGAAGAATATGAAAAAGCAATAAAAGAAAACAATATTGAAGCTGTAAGTAATCCACAAATTGATATAACACAAATGGAAAAAGGAAAGGATTTAATATTTACAGCAGTAGTTCAAACAAAGCCAGAGGTAAAACTTGGTAAATATAAAGGTATAGAAATACCAAAAATAGAGTATAATGTATCTGACGAAGATATCCAAAAAGAAATAGAAGAGATAGCAAGCAAGAATGCTAGACTTGTAACTGTAGAAGATAGAGCAGTAGAAGAAAAAGACATAGCAGTTATAGATTTTGAAGGTTTCGTAGATGGAGTTGCTTTTGAAGGCGGAAAAGCAGAAGGACATGAACTTGAAATAGGAAGCCATTCTTTTATAGAAGGTTTTGAAGAGCAAGTTAAGGGAATGAAAATAGATGAGGAAAAAGAAATTAATGTAAAATTCCCAGAAAAATATTTCTCAGAAGAATTAGCTGGAAAAGATGCAATGTTCAAAGTTAAATTACATGAAATAAAGAAAAAAGAATTACCAATAATTGATGATGAATTTGCAAAAGATGTTAGCGAATATGAAACATTAGAAGAATTAAAGGCTAGTATAAAAGAAAGATTTGAAGAAGAAAATGAACATAGAGCAAAACATGAAAAAGAAGAAGCAGCTATAAAAGCAGCTTGTGACAATGTTGAAATAGAAATTCCATCTGGAATGATTGAAGCAGAGCTTGGAAGAATAATGCAAGATATGGATATGAGATTAAGCTATCAAGGTATGAATTTAAAAACATATCTACAAATGATAGGTAAAACAGAAGAAGAATTTAAGAAAGATTATGAAGAACAAGCTAAAGATTCTGTAAAATCAAGATTAGTACTAGAAGCAATAGCTGTAGATGCTAAAATAGAAGTATCAGAATCAGATATGCAAGAAAAATTAAAAGAATTAGCAAAAGCTTATGGAAAGACAGAAGAAGAGTTAAAAGAAAATGAAGAACTTAAAAAATATGTAGAAGAAAATCTAAAGATGGAGAAAACAATTGAATACATAGTAAGCAATGCTAAGATAAAATAGGAGGAATATGAATGGAAAAAAATAGTTTAGTTCCATATGTAGTTGAACAAACAGCAAGAGGGGAAAGATCTTATGATATCTTTTCAAGATTACTTAAAGACAGAATTATATTCTTGGCAGAGGATGTGAATGATACATCTGCAAGTTTAGTAGTAGCACAATTATTATTTTTAGAGTCAGAAGACCCTGATAAAGAAATACAATTATATATAAATAGCCCAGGTGGTTCTATAACTGCTGGAATGGCAATAGTTGATACTATGAATTATATAAAATGTCCAGTATCTACAATTTGTGTTGGTATGGCTGCAAGTATGGGAGCAGTGCTTTTATCTTGCGGAGAAAAAGGTAAAAGATATGCTACTCCAAATGCAGAAATATTAATTCATCAACCACTAATAGGCGGAGGCGGACTTTCAGGTCAAACAACAGAAATAAAAATACATGCAGACCACATGGTAAAAACAAGGGAAAAATTAAATAAAATACTAAGTGAAAAAACCGGGCAACCATTAGAAGTGATTGAGAAAGATACAGAAAGAGACAATTACATGACAGCAGAAGAAGCACTAAAATATGGATTAATAGATGGAATAGTTGATAAAAGACCATAGTAAACCGGAATAAAATATAGAAGAGGTGCGTAAATGCCAAAAAATAATAATGGAAAAATGACTGTAAGATGTTCTTTTTGCGGGAAGACACAAGAAAATGTAAAAAGAATTATTGCAGGACCAGGCGTATATATATGTGATGAATGTATAAAAGTTTGTGGAAACATATTAGAAGATGAATATTACGAGGATGAGTTAGAAGAAACATCTGAAGAACTAGAAAAAATACCTACACCAGAAGAAATAAAAAAGGTATTAGATGAATATGTAATAGGTCAAGAGGATGCTAAAAAAACATTATCAGTAGCGGTATATAATCATTATAAAAGAATTAATTCATCAAAAGAAATAAATGATGTAGAAATTCAAAAAAGTAATATTTTATTATTGGGACCAACAGGTTCAGGAAAAACTTTATTAGCACAAACTTTAGCAAAAGTACTAAAAGTTCCATTTGCGATAGCAGATGCAACAACCTTGACAGAAGCAGGCTATGTTGGAGAAGATGTTGAAAATATTTTGCTAAAACTAATACAATCAGCTGATTATGATGTTGAAAAAGCTGAAAAAGGTATTATATATATAGATGAAATAGATAAGATTTCAAGAAAATCTGAAAATCCATCAATAACTAGAGATGTAAGTGGAGAAGGTGTACAACAATCTTTATTAAAGATAATAGAAGGAACGACTGCATCAGTACCACCACAAGGAGGAAGAAAACATCCACATCAAGAATTCCTACAAATAAATACAGCTAATATTTTATTTATTTGTGGAGGAGCTTTTGAAGGTTTAGAAAAAATAATAAAAGATAGAACAGGTAAAAAAGGCATAGGTTTTGGAGCAGATATAGAAAGTAAAAAAGACCTAAAGAAATATGAAGTATTTGAACAAATGCAACCACAAGACTTATTAAAATTCGGGTTAATTCCTGAATTTGTAGGAAGACTACCAATTATAGCAACATTGCAAGAATTGGATAGAGAAGCATTGATACAAATATTCACAAAACCGAAAAATGCGCTAATGAAGCAATATCAGAAGCTAGTTGAACTAGATGGAGTAAAACTAGAGTTTGAGCAAGAAGCTTTAGAAGCATTAGTTGACAAGGCGATAGAGAGAAATACAGGAGCAAGAGGTTTGCGTTCTATTATAGAAGAGATAATGAGAGATGTTATGTTTGACATACCATCAAACCCTAAAATAGAAACTTGCATAATAACTAAAGCCACTGTAGACGGAAAAGAAGCTCCAAAATTAATAATTAATGAAAACAAAAAAGTAGAAAAACCAGCAAAACGTAAGCGTATACCGGCCAAAGTAAATAAAAAGGAGACAGCTTCGTAGTATGAAATTATAAAGATGTCGAAAATTAAATTAGGGAATTTAATTTTCGACATTTTTTACTTTTAAAGCTCAAAAAATAATCACGTAAAAATCACAAAAACTACTTGAATAATTTACTAAAAAATATATATAATCTATATAGATTAGAAAGGAGTGATTTTTTTGGATAGAAAAATCAAAGTAGTTCAATATGGAACAGGGAAAATGAGTGTATATACAATGAGATATGTATATGAGAAAGGCGCAGAGATAGTCGGAGCTATAGATGTTAATCCAGACGTTATAGGAAAAGATATAGGAGAAATCATGGGAACTGAGCCTAAAGGAGTAAAGGTTGTTGCTCTAGAAGAGGCTGAAAATATGATGAAGGAAGTAAAACCGGATATAGCAATAGTAACAACAATGAGTTTATTTAGCGATGTGGAAGATGCTTTGATGTTATGTGCTAAACTTGGAATTAATGCGATTACTACATGTGAAGAGGCTTTTTACCCAGAGAATTCAAATCCTGTAGCAACTAAAAAGATAGATGACATGGCGAAACAAACAGGTTGTACAATAACAGGAAGTGGATATCAGGATATTTATTGGGGACAATTGATATCAAGCATAGCTGGTTCAACACATACAATAAGGAAAATAAAAGGTAGCTCAAGTTATAATGTTGAAGATTATGGTATCGCATTAGCGAAGGCCCACGGAGCTGGATTAACAATGGAGGAATTTGAAAAAGAGGTTGCAGCAGCAGATAATATATCTGTAGAAGAAAGACAAAAATTAATAGAAAGTGGAAAATTTGCTCCATCATATATGTGGAATGTGAATGGATGGTTATGTGCTAAGTTAGGATTAACAGTAAAATCTCAAAGTCAAAAATGTGTACCACAAACTTATAAAGAAGATATAGATTCTTCTACATTAGGAATGACAGTAAAAGCCGGCTTGGCAACAGGAATGAGTGCAGTTGTTACAACTGAAACAGAAGAAGGCATTGTGATTGAGTCTGAATGTATAGGAAAAGTCTATTCAAAAGAAGACTTTGATAAAAATGAATGGACAATAATTGGAGAACCTGATACAACATTAGTAATAAACAGACCGTCAACAGTTGAGTTAACATGTGCAAGTATTGTAAATAGAATTCCAGATGTAATAAATGCTAGAGCTGGATATGTACCAACAGAAGAAATGGGAGAATTAAATTATAGAGTTAAAAATTTAAATGAATATGTGAAATGATTGTAACATAAAAATAGAATAATAGCATATAATTAAATAGTTATATGCTATTTATTAT
>CAYXUA010000014.1:0-19115 GCA_964468015.1 uncultured Clostridium sp.
GTTATATTTTATATTTCAAAAGCAGATGTATTATATAAAGCAATATTAAAAAATTACTCAGTTAAATTATCAGATAGTTTAAGTGCAAAAACATTATCTAGAAAAGAAGTCTATACAAAAATATTTAAAACATTAGAAGAATATATAACAGATATAATGCCATTGAAAATAGAATATAAAAAAGACGAATGCAAAGAAGTACTAGAAGATTATGACAAATTAGAGGGATTTGAAGTTGGAAAACTAGATGATATCAACTATATGGAAAAAAACATAATGTTATTAGGAATAAGCAGAAAATTATTTACACATAGCTTGCCTCTTATTGTTGCAGAACAATGTTATATTGAGCTATTAAAAAGGACAAGGGATCTAATTGTAGATGCGAAAACAGAAGAAAAAAGAGATGAGGCATATGGGTTATTAATAAAATTAATAGAAGAATACAATATAAAATTATTATCAACCAAAATTTATTGGGAAAGACCACAAGAAAGAGCAGAATATAAAGAATTTTGGGACAAATACAATAAATGCCAAAGTGACAGAGAAAAAGAAGTATTGTTCATAAAAGAAGATTTAAAGAAACTAAATGCAAGTGCAAAAGATTATAGACAGATAATAAAACTACATAAGAAAAGATTAATGAATTTTGGAGAAATGAGAGAAATAAAAAATAGTTGCAAGACAATAGCAGGAAGGTTTATAAAAAAATGTGTGAATTGTTAGAAATAGAATATCTAGATATACCAGAAGATGAAGAGAAAAAAGAAAAAATAAAAGAAGTACTAGAGCAATGTTACAAAGAAGAGAATATAAATCCAAAATACTTATATGTAAATATAATTTTAACAAATCCAGAAAATATAAGAAAATTAAACAAAGAGTATAGAAATATTGATAAAGAAACAGATGTATTATCATTTCCTATGTTTGAAAAAGAAGAATTGAAGAATTTTGAAAGTAGCTGTCAAGAAGTGCTAGGAGATATAGTAATATCAATAGAAAGAGTAAAAGAACAAGCAATAGAATATGGACATAGCTTTGAAAGAGAACTTGCTTATATGGTAGTACATGGTTTTTATCACCTAATGGGATATGACCACATGGAGGAAGAAGATAAAAAAGAAATGAGAGCAAAAGAAGAAATTGTATTAAAGGCATTAAAAATAGAAAGATAGCGGAGCTGGTAATAATGAAAGAAGATAAAGATAAGAAAATACATAATTCGAATTTTTTTGATGCATGTAAAAACGCAGTAAATGGAATAATTTATGGAACTACAACACAATCAAATGTAAAAAAACAGTTAGTAATAATAGCATTTGTAATGTTAATAAGCCTATTTTTTAATTTAAGTAAAGTGGAATTTATTTGTTTAATAATTTCAGTTGTACTAATAATTTTTGCAGAAATGATTAATACAGCTGTAGAAACAGTAGTTGACTTATATACAGACTTATATCATCCAAAAGCTAAAATAGCAAAGGATGTAGCGGCAGGAGCAGTTGTAATAACAGCTCTAAATGCAGTAATTGTTGCATACTTTTTATTCTTTGATAAAATTGGTGAAATGGGGAACAGTATATACCAAACAATAATAAATTCTCCAACATACCTAGCTTTTGTAGTAGTTGCACTAATTATAATAATAGCAGTAGCTTTAAAAGCAGCTAAAATAAAAGATAAAAGAAATAATAAACAGCTTATAGTTAGCTGCCAATCAATGTTGGCTTCAGCTGCTGTTGTTGCAACTTGGATAGTAACAGAAAGCTTAGTTGCATTATCATTTGCAGTTGTTTTAGCAGTCATGGTATGCATGAATAGAGTAGAAAGTAAAGAAAGAACAGTTATAGAAGTAGTATTAGGAGTTATGATAGGAATTCTAATAACAATTTTAATGTATGGATTAGCATTATTTAAATAGTCTAAAGATTGGAGGAGTAAATATGAAAAAAGTTCTAATAATATTATTAATAATTATAATATTAGCAGTGGGAGGAGTTTTAGCATATAAATATTATACTCAAATGAATGGAAATATTGAAAACCAAGATGGACAAGTTTCAAAGAATGATGAAAATGATGGTGATAATTCTATAGTGGTTGAATTACAAAAAGAACCAGAAAAAACAATAAATATATATAATGGAAATAATAGGCCAATAGCAGTAATGATAGACAATAACAAAGATGCATGGCCACAATCGGGCTTAAATGATGCGTACTTAGTATACGAGATAATCGTAGAAGGCGGAGAAACAAGATTAATGGCGTGTTTTAAAGGAGTGAATCTTGAAAAAATTGGACCAATAAGAAGTTCAAGACATTATTTCCTAGATTATGCAATGGAAAATAGTGCAATATATGTACATTATGGATGGAGCCCGCAAGCTGAATCAGATATATCAACTTTTAAAATTAATAATATAAATGGTGTTTCAGAAAGTAGTAAATCTTTTTGGAGAGTGAAAGATAAATCAGCTCCACATAATGCTGTAACAAGTACAGAGAAAATATTAGAATTGGCAAAGAAAAAAGGATATAGTACAGAATCAAATGCGCCAAGTGTATTAAATTATGTAACAGATGAAGTCAATTTGACAGAAGGAACAGTAGCTAATAAAGTAACTATACCATATGCAACTAAGAAAAATGTTTCTTATAAGTATAATGCAGAAACAAAAATGTATACGAGATATTCTAAGGGAACGAAGCAAACAGACTGGGGTACAGGTGAAGATATAACTACTAAAAACATTATAATTACTAAAGCTAAAAACTATACACTAAAAGATTCTGAAAATAAAGGTAGACAAGGTCTAGAAAATATAGGAACTTTAGATGGATATTACATAACAAATGGTCAAGTAATTCCAATTACTTGTACAAAAACTAGTAGGACAAGCCAAACTGAATATAAAGATTTAAATGGAAATGAAATAGAAGTAAATGATGGAAGAACTTTTATTCAAATATGTCCAATTGATTCAGAAATAACTTTTGAATAATTTGAATGGTCGACAGGTTTTGGCAAAATCAGCAAAAAAATTATGATAATATGAATAGGCAGATAATGGAGGAAAAATGGAAAATTTTAAATCTGGATTTGTATCAATAATAGGAAAAACAAATGTAGGGAAGTCTACAATGCTAAATGCAATAATAGGTGAGCAAGTCTCAATAACTACATCAAAACCACAAACAACAAGGACAGCTATAAAAGGTATTGTAAATAGAGAGAGTTCACAAATTATTTTTATAGATACTCCAGGAATACACAAAGTTAAAAACAAATTTGGAGAGTCTATGACTAATATTGCTTATGAGGCTTTAGGAGAGGTTGATGTAATATTATTTTTAATAGAGGCAACTTATAAGGATATTGGAGTTGCTAATAAAATAATATTAGAGAAATTGAGAGAAAAGAACAAAAAAGTAATATTAGTTATTAATAAAATAGATTTAGTGCCAAAGGAAAATTTGTTGAATTTAATTGATTTGTACAGAAAAGAATATGATTTTAAGGCAATAGTGCCAATATCTGCAATTAAAAAGAAAGAATTAGACACATTATTAAATGAAATAGAGAAGCTTTTACCTGTAGGACCAGCGTATTATACTGAGGATGAGTATACAGACCAAACTGAAAGACAGATTGTAGAAGAGGTTGTAAGAGAGAAATGCTTAAAATTATTGAATGATGAAGTACCTCATGGTATTTATGTTAAAGTTGAAAAAATGAAATTGAGAAAGACAAATAAGGGTGAGGATATATACGATATTGATATAGTTATATATTGTATCAGAAATTCACATAAAGGCATAATTATAGGTAAGGACGGAAGTATGCTAAAAAGAATTGCTTCATATTCAAGACAGAAAATTGAGGCTATGTTAGGTATAAAGATAAATATGAATATGTGGGTTAAAGTACAAGCGGATTGGCAGAATAAGGATAGCATAATTAAAAGTTTTCAAAATTCATAATGAAGTTAATTTTTTCTAGTATTTATTTGCAAAAATTACAAATGATAATTAAAGGTAAATTTGCTTAAGATTAAGGAGTTGGTAGTATGATTAAACAAATCGCGTGGAATACCTTTAAAAACACAGGGAGTATAGATACTTATCTAGAGCTTACCCAAATGAAGAAATTAGAAGATGATATTTTATTAGGTGAAAAGAATGGGAACAATCAAGACAAAGGGAATAATAATTGCGGAAAATAATATGGACGATTTTGATAAGATGCTTACAATGCTTACGCCTGGTATGGGCAAGATTTCGTGTGTTGCTAGAGGAGCAAGGAAGACAAAGAGCTTGCTTCTTGGTGGCACGCAATTTTTATGTTTTGGGGATTATATTTTGTATAAGAGTGGAGACGTTTATAGCATTAATTCGTGTGAAACTATAGAGATTTTTTATAATATTAGGACTGATTTGGACAAGCTCAAATATGCCGTACATATTACTAAGATTATAAGTGATATTGCTCAGGAGAATCAAAATTGTTATAAGATTTTGCAGTTATTTTTGAATACTTTGTATGTTATTTCGGAAAAGGATATGAATTTGGATTTGGTTTTGTCTATTTTTAAGCTGAAGTTGTTGTCTATTATTGGATTTATGCCTAATGTTCGAACTTGTAGTTGTTGTAAAAGTGATCAGGAGATTGATAGCTTTAGTTTTAAGCATAATGGCTTCTTGTGTAAAGCTTGTGCTAAGCAGGATAATAGTTCTATTCATATTTCAGAGAATACCAAATGTGCTATTCAGTATATTGTTATGAGTGAGGCTAAGAAGATTTTTTCTTTTAATATGCCAGAGGGGGATTTGAAGGAGCTTCAGATTGTAGCTAAGATTTATTTTAATGAGAAGCTGGAGAAGGAGTATAAGATTGAGGAGTTGTTCTAAATTTTTTTTGCCAATAGGGACGGGGGATTTTGGCAATTTTTTATTTAATTATTTATCTTATAATTATCTATTTGAAAATTGCCAAAATCCCCCGTCCCTATTGGCAAAAAAATAAAAATTGAAAAGGTCTTTACAATATTGGAAAATAATACTATAATATGGGTAAGAGGCAAATGAAAGGAGCGATTACCATGAATATTAAAATAGTAGGTAAAGATTTAAAAGCAACAGAAGCAATTAAGGATTACACAGGAAAAAAATTAGAAAGAATAGAAAAGTATTTTGAAGGAGATATTGAAGTATTAGTAACAATTAAGCTTGAAAAAAATGTTCAAATAGCTGAAATGCATGTTACTGTAAAAGGAGATACATATAGAGCTGTTACTGAGCATGCAGATTTATATGCTTCTATAGATAAAGATATAGACATACTAGAAGGTCAAATTAGAAAAGCAAAAACTAAAAAAGAAAGATTAAACAAAGAAGATTCTTTAAAACAAAGAATGATAGAAAGTGCAACTAGTCAAACTGCAAAAGTTGAAGATGAGATATTGAAAATTTCTTATTATGACATAAAACCAATGACACCAGAAGATGCAAAATTGAAATTACAAGAAAGAAAAGATAGATTTATGCCTTTTGTAAACATTGAAACAGGAAGAGTTAATGTGATCTTCAGATTAAAAGATGATTTAAATTATGGATTATTAGAACCAGAATCATAATGGATAAAGTAAAATATTTATCGAGTGAGCATTGCTCACTCGATTTTTGTATAATTCTTTAAATTTGAATTAAAATAATGATATAGTTTAAATTTTACTTGCTTCCACGAAAAAAATAAAATTAAAAAACATGAAAAAATTTCTAGTTTAAAACTTTAGAAAATGCACATTATATATATTAGAAAAGACATAGTAAAGTTTTTTCTAATATATATAGCAGTTCCTAGGAGGTGAATTAGATGGCAAACAGAAATAGCAACAGAAAATTAGTTCCAGAAGCTATGGATTCATTAGATAAATTCAAATATGAAGTAGCTAGTGAAGTTGGAGTTAACTTAAAAAATGGTTATAATGGAGATATATCTGCAAGAGATGCTGGTAAAATAGGTGGAAACATGGTAAGAAAAATGATTCAGCAGGCTGAAAACCAAATGATAGGTAAATAGTTTTTGCAGAGCGATAAATAGCACAATCGAATTTTATTTTCGATTGTGCTATTTTCTTTTTGTAGATACTTGTAAAAAAATGTCTAATGATATAAGATAAAAAGCGGAGGGATTTTATGTATAAATTAATTGCAATAGATTTGGATGGAACTTTATTGAATTCACATGGTGAAGTATCTGCTAATAATAGAGATGCTATAAATAAAGCTGTTCAAAATGGAATAGAAGTAGTGCTTTGCTCTGGAAGAGTAAGAGGTTCTGTTGAGAATATAGCAAATGATGTTGGAGCTAATAATTATTTGATTTCTGGTAATGGCGCAGAGCTATACGATATAAAAAATAAGAAGCCTTTATATCAAAAATTTATTAATAAGGATAGAATACTTGAAATAGCAAAGTTTTGCCAGGATAACAGTATATTTTACATTGTTCATGCTGAAAATTCTATAATAGCAAGTTCGATAAAGTACAATGTTTTAGTTCACAATAGCGAAAATAGCAAAAAGCCTATTGAAAAAAGAACAAATATAAATATTACTGAAAATATATATGAATATATAAAAAACAGTTCTCAAGAAAGCTTTTCAAAAATAACTATCTGTGATGGAACTGAAACTATATTTAGAGGAATAATGGAAAAATTACGAAA
The DNA here is from genome assembly GCA_964468015.1 of uncultured Clostridium sp. Taxonomy (GTDB): domain Bacteria; phylum Bacillota; class Clostridia; order TANB77; family CAG-508; genus UMGS1864. The sequence goes on from CAYXUA010000014.1 coordinate 6,738, forward strand.
GATAAAAGATATAGATGTATTAGATGTTGCTCATATGTCTAATAAAACCATAGAAATAGGAACTGAGAAGCATGAATTGCAGTATTACTATACAGAAGTAACTGCGAGAAATGTAACTAAATGGAATGCTGTAGAAGTACTTGCCGAAAAATTAAATATTGATAACCGCGAAGTGATGACTATAGGTGATAATATAAATGATAAAGAAATGATAGAAAATGCTGGATTGGGAGTGGTTATGGGGAATAGTGCGTCATATATTAAAGAACTTGGAGATGTTGTAGTATCAGACAATAATAGTGATGGTGTTGCAGAGGCTATACTCCACCAATGTCTAGCAAAATGTGGAAAACAATAACAAAAATATTACAAATACATTACTTTTATGTTACATTTGTAATATTTGTTGTTTAGATAATAAAATTGTTGTATAATTAAATAAAAATATGTTTTTTATCGAAAAAGATAAATTCTAAGGAGGAATATAAAAATGGCAGTTAATCCAATGCAAAGAAAAGCAAGACAATCTTTTTTACTAGGAATGGTTGTGATGTTAATAATAGCCGCAATAGTAGTGGCATTATTATTTATGCAAATAATGAAGTTGAAAGATGCTGAAAGCGCAACAGCAGCAGCTTCAAAAACAGTATTTGTTTTGAAAAATGACATAAAATCAGGACAAACAATAACAAGTGCTGATTTAACAACAAAAAGTATGGTAACAGATTTATCTCAAAGTGAAATAGCAACAGCAGTAAATTTAACTGAAAACACTATAGCTAAAATAGACCTTGGAAAAGGAACAATTTTAACTCAATCTATGATAGTTGAACAAGATGAAAGTGTTACAGATTCATTAAGAATTCAAGAATATAATATGCTTACTTTACCAACAGATTTACAAACAAATGATTATGTTGATATAAGATTAATCTTACCAAATGGTCAAGATTATATTGTTGTTTCAAAAAAGAGAGTAATTCAATCAAGTGAAAATACAATATTCATAAAAATGACTGAAGATGAAATTGTAACAATGAGTAATGCCATTGTAGAATCATACATAACAGAAGGAAGCCAATTATATGCAGATAAATATGTTGATCCAGGAATACAAACGGCTGCAACACCTACATATACAGTAAGCAAAGAAGTATTAAGCTTAGTAGAAACAAATGCTAATATAACAGTAGAAGCTAGAAATGCATTATATACTAGATATAAAGCAGAAAGAAGAAATGAAATAAATACAGTTGTAAGTGCAAATATGGATGATTATCAAGATAAAGTACAAGAAGGGTTTGATACACAAATAAAGAAAGCACAAGAAGAAAGAAGCAGATATATAGAAATGCTTGGAGGTTCAGATTATTAATAACAATAGGAGGAAAATATGAAGAAAATAGGATTTATAGGAGCATATGATAAAACAGATTTTATATTATATATAGCTAAAATCCTAAGTTTAATGGGAAAAAGTTCAATAGTAATAGATACAACAATAAGTCAGAAAGCAAAATATGTAGTGCCTGTAATAAATCCAACAAAAACATATCTTACGGAGTACGAAACGATAGATGTAGCAGTAGGATTTAAGAAAATGCAAGATATGAGAGGATATTTGGGATTACATGAAAATGAGGAATTACAATATGATTATGCGCTTATTGATATAGATTCCATAGAAGCTTTTAATGACTTTAATATGCAAGAGGAAGCAACAGCTAACTTTTTTGTAACTTCGTTTGATTTATATTCACTAAAAAGAGGATTAGAAATATTAAGTGGATTACAAGAAAAGCTAAAAATGACTAAAGTACTATTTTCTAAAAATATGTTAAGAGAAGAAGATGAATATCTAGACTTTTTATCTTTAAAATACAAAATTGAGTGGGAAAAAGAAAAAATATATTTCCCATTTGAGCAAGGCGATCAAAGTATAATAATAGAAAATCAAAGAGCGGCAAAAATTAAATTAAGGAATTTAAGTTCACAATATAAAGAAGGACTTGTATCTATGGTTACTCACATATCACCAGAAATAAGTTATTCGGAAGCAAAGAGGGCGTTAAGAGCCGCAGAAAAAGGAGCGTAGAGAAATGGCAGTTGTAACATTTTGGAGCAATGGAAAAGAAGAAACAGCAAAAACATTATCTATAGTAGCAATTGCTACAAATATGGCAATTGAACATAACTACAAGATTTTGCTTTTATCAACAAATTATAATGATGATACTTTGGAAAGTTGTTTTTGGGAAAGACAAAAACCAAAAAAGACTTTAATGGAATTAGCACCACCAGGGGCTATAGCAGAATTCGATAATGGAATTGAAGGTTTAGCTAAAGTAATAAAAAGTGGAAAAATGAGTCCAGAATTAATAAATAATTATACAAAAATTGTTTTTAAAGATAGACTTGATGTTTTATTATCAATAAAAAGTTCATCATATGATGAATATCAGAGACTAAGAGATATTTATCCAGAGATATTAAAAGCTGCTAATCAATATTATGATTTGATTTTTGTTGATATAAATAAAGGCCTTGATAATGAGTTTATAAGAAATATATTAAAAGAATCTGACTTAGTAATTACAAATCTAACTCAAAGAACAAAGATTATAGATGATTTTATGGCAGTGAAAGAAAAAGAGAAAATCTTCTCAAGAAGCAACAATATGCTTTTGATAGGAAGATATGATAAGTTTTCAAAATATACAGCAAAAAATATTGCTAGATATATGGGAATAAAAGAGGAAATTAATGTAATTCCATATTCAACACTTTTCTTTGAGGCTTGTAATGAGGGAGGAGTAGCAGATTTCTTCTTAAGATTTAGAACAGTAGATGAATCAGATAGAAATGCAGCTTTCATAAGAGAAGTAAGAAAAGTTACAGAAAGAATTGATTATAAATTGCAAGAATTACGAATGAAGATGTAATCAAAAGGAAGGAGTAAAGCTATATGAATATTACTAATATACTACTAATGTTATTGGTTATAGTTGTTGCTATATTTGCTGTCTTTTACTTTTTACGTAGTAAAAAAATGAAAGAAAAAGAAAGCGAAGAAGAAGTAGATGTAGATGATAAAACATATACAATTGAAAAAATGATAGCTTTTGTAAAGAAAAGACTAGATGAAATAACTAAAATCAATCTATATGATATAGGGTTATCAGAAGAAGAATTAAAAAGAAGAAAAGCTAAAAAATATGAATTAAAAAAGGCTTTAAAAGGTTGTACATATGGTGATGTAAATGATAAAAAGTATGTAAAAGAGCTAATATATGACTTGCTTTCAAAAGAATATGGCGTAGATGAAACCAACATATCTAGAGCAATACATTTTGATGTACCATCTTTATTAACTCCTCAAGATAAATTCGATATATTAATATATATGTATAAAAAAGAATTTGGATATGAAGCATTGCCAGAACTTATAAAAAAATATAATCTAGACGCTTTGAAATACATAGCAGGTGAAACAAAACCATCATATGTAATAACAAGTGATGAAATTAACGATATTTTTGAGAAAGAAAACTTAACTCTAACTTTTACAGATAAACTAAATGTAATATGCCAAAGAATTTATCAACAATATAAAGGATTTAGTAGTATTGATGAAATTAGAGATATGAACATTGATGGTGTATCTGGTGGTGTATCTGGTTTACCAGAATCATTCTTGAGCCAAGTTGCACAAGCGGATGGAGACTATCTAGACCAAATTATGGAACATAAAGTACCTCGTGCATGTGATAGTATTTGGATAATGTTTCATGGTAAATCTATTCGTTTAGCATTTTTATCATTTGGAACAGAATCAGAATTAAAAAGAGTTTGCCAAAATATTTATAAATATAACAATCCAGGTCAGTTGTCTGACACCAATGGTTACAAAATCAATGAAATGAAAGATGGTTCTCGTGTCGTTGTTGTTAGACCAAGTATGTCTGAAACATGGGCATTTTTCGTAAGAAAGTTCGACGTAAAGAGAGCTACACTAGAACAAATTATACAATTCCCTGGAAAAGAACAAGCAATAGATTTGTTAAAATACTTAGTAAAAGGAGCAAGAATTATATCACTTACTGGTGAACAAGGTTGTCGGAAAAACAACAATGCTTATGGCGATGATAGAAAATATATACGAAACAATGAACCTTCGTATCACAGAAACTGCATTCGAGCTTCACTTAAGAAAAATATATCCTACAAGAAACATCTTGTCAATGCGTGAGACAGAAACAATTTCTGGACAAGCCTGCTTGGACGTTCAGAAAAAGACTGACGGTTCTGTAAACATTATCCGGAGAGGTTGCTACAGACCCGGTTGCGTCTTGGATGATTCAGTCAGCACAGGTTGCATCTAAATTTACATTGTTTACTCACCACGCTAAAACATTCCCAGATTTAGTTACAGCACTTCGTAACTCAATGTTAAGAGCGGGAGTATTCAAAGATGAAAGAACAGCCGAAGAACAGGTTGTACAAGTATTAAACTTCGATATCCACTTAGTAAAAGACTTTAGAGGTAGAAGATATATAGAAAGAGTAACAGAATGTATACCAGTGGAAGATAAAAACGAATATACATTCAACCACAGAAATGAAAAAACACTAGAAGGTAAGATAGACAGCTTTATGGATAATGCAACATATTACTTTACCAAAACAACAAACCGTGAATTATTCAAATATAGAAATATACTAGAATATCATGATGGCACATATGTACTAACAAATAAAATATCAGATAAAAATATTGCAGAAATGAGAAACAATATGGACGAATCAGATGTAGAATCATTTGATAAATTCGTAGAAGAAAATTGGGGTAGTAAAAAAGATACAGAAGAAGAAGCACCAAAGAAAAGAAGAGGAAGAGCTAAAAAAACTAATTAACTTCCAAAGATAGGAGGTAGTAAATTTCAATGAATGACATGATAATGTACTTGATATATATAGCTGGTGGATTGTTAGCAGTAGTTGCAGTAGCGTTCTTTATTTTAAATAAAAAGAATAATACAAAAGAAATGAAGCAATTAAGGCAGTTAAGACAAGGAACCAAAGAAAAAACATTCTCAACAGAGATAATGTATCAAAAGCTATATTTAATATACATAAGAATTCCATTCTTAAAAAGATATGTATTAAAATTAAGAAGAAGACTAGAAATAATAAATATAGAGGATGAATATGTAACGAGAAAACAAACAGCATCAAGTATAACTAAAGCGTTACTAGTAGCAATACCATTTACAATATTTGTTATATGGTTTACTCATGAAAATACACTTCTTATGGCAGTATTACTAATATTTGAGCTTTTCCTTATAGATACTGTAATGGAAGGTATGGTAGATAAAATTGATAATAAACTACTAAAACAGCAGATAGATTTCTTTGCAGAAATAAGACATGCCTACCATGAATACAACATGGTAGAAGAAGCCATATATCAAGTAGCTCAAGACGATGAAGTAGAAATATCAAGACAGGCTGAAAAAATATATGAAATATTAATCTCGGATGACCCGGAATCAGAACTTGAAAGATATTATGATATAGCTCCAAATAGCTATTTGAAGGAATTCGCAGGAGTATCATATTTAACAAAAGAATTTGGAGATAGAACAGTAGATAAGTCATCTCTATATTTAAAGAACTTAAATAATATAACACAAGAGATGCAGATAGAAATATTGAAAAGAGATAAATTGGACTATGTATTTCAAAGTTTATCAGTTATATCTGCAATACCAATATTAGGATTGGAACCATTGAAATCTTGGGCTGTATCAAACTTCTCTTTTACAGATAGTTTTTACAGTGGAAAAGGTGGAATGATAGTGCAAATGCTAATTATAATATTAACATTTGTATGCTACGTTCTAATAAGAAAAATAAAAGACAATGGTTCAACAACAAATGTTGCTAAAAATATGGAAAATCCAATCCAAGAAAGATTATACAAGAAAAAATTTATAAAAAAGATAGTAGATTTATTTATACCTAAAAAAGGCTCAGCAGATTATAGAAAAGTAGTAAGATTATTAAAAGAATCAGCATCAAAGAATAAAATAGAGTGGTTATATGTAAACAAGATTTTATTAACAATTGGCGGCTTTATAATAACTTTATTCATATGTTTCCAATTGCATGTAATAAGTGTGCGATATGTATATGAAGAACCGACTTCGGATAACAACATATTGCGGAGATATGTCAGATTCAGATTTGAGAAAAGCTGAGAGAAAAACAAAAGAAGATAATGATATATTAGAAAAATTATCAAAAATGCCAGAAGAGCAAGTTACTTTAGATGTCATAAAAAAACAAGTAAAATATTCAGGATATTATGATGATGCAACAGATGAACAAATAAATACAGCAGCAGAAAGAATTCAAACAAAATACAAAACAGTACACGGCGAAATGCTACAATGGTTTGAATTGTTACTAGCAATGGTAGTAGCTGTAATATGTTATTCAGGACCTAATATGTTACTAAAATTCCAAAAGACAATGCGTCAAATGGAAATGGAAGATGAAGTAATGCAGTTCCAAACAATTATATTAATGCTTATGAAAATAGAGAGGGTTAATGTAGAAATTATACTAGAGTGGCTAGAAAGATATGCAAATATATTTAAAGAGCCGATATCAAAATGTGTTAACAACTATGAAAGTGGTGCATGGGAAGCACTAGAAGAATTAAAAAATGATATAGTATACTTACCATTAATAAGAATAGTTGAAAGTTTACAAGCAGCTGTAGAAAAAATTCCAATAGAGCAGGCATTTGACGAACTAGATACAGAAAGAGCATATCATCAAGAAAAGAGAAAAGAAGCAAATGATAGATTAATAGCAAAAAAAGGAAGAATAGGAAAGGCAATAGGATTTGCACCAATGATAGCACTATTTGTAGGATATCTAATAGTACCATTAGTTGCGATAGGACTTTTAAATATGACAAATTCTTTTTCGTCAATGTCAACAATGATGTAGAATAGGAGGAATAATATGGAGAATGCATCAAAAGCGTTAATAATGGCTGGAAGTGTTTTAATTGCAATAATAATAATAGCTCTATTATATTCCTTCATAACAACATTGTCAGCAAATGCGGAAGCAGAAGATTTACAAACATTGGCAGAACAGACTGAAGCATTTAACAAAGAATATGAAGCATTTGAAAAAAAATTACTTAGAGGAACGGACCTTATAACTGTAATAAATAAGGCCATAGCTAATAATAAAAAGTATGAAGACCAAGATAATGTATATGATGTAGATGTAAAATTTACATTAAAGACAGCAGTAAGTAAAGTTACTGTATCATACGTTAATGGAAAGCAACAGAAAACAAAAGAAGAAAAAGAATTTGAGCCAGGTACAGAATATAGTTTAATTGATAACACTCAAAAAGATAGAATAAATAAAAAGCTTTATGAATTTATGTCATTTGGAACTCAAACAACAACAGATTCATATATGTTAATTGACTATGATGGGGAGAATGATACAGATTATCAAAAGATTTATGACAATTTTACAGTATTTAAAAGAAAACTTTTTAGATGTACAAAAATAGAATATAGTACTGAAACTGGAAGAGTAAATTTATTAGTATTTGAAGAAATAATGGCATCTGGTGGAGAATTGGAAGGATATAACTAGTTAAAAAAGGAGTAGAAAAATATGGAGAATGCATCAAATGCCCTATTAATGGCGGGGCGGGGTTTTAATAGGAATATTGCTAATATCTGTATTAGTATTTTCTTTTCAGAGTGCTGCAAATTTAGCTACTTCTTATGATACAAGTATAGCCGAGGGCTCATTGCAAAGCTTTAATAGTAATTTTGAAAAAAATGCTGTTGGAGAAGTTGAAATACAAGATATAATAACAATGGCACATTTTGCAAAAGACTATAATACAAGAAATGAATATAAAAAGGGTGAAAGCCTATATATTACAGTTATTTTAGAACGTACAGAACTTACTGATAAAACAGATGAAGAACTAATAAATATAATGACAGAAAATACCTTTGCAAAAAATGATGATGGAACAGAAGATAGAACTGAATTTCAAAAGTATAAATGCGAGGTAGAATATAATGACGAAGGACGAATCCAAAAAGTTACATGTAAAAAAGTATAGAAAATGATTGCAAAATTAGACAAAAAATATTATAATATTCTTAGGAGTGTTTTTATTGAAAAAGCAAACAATATTAATTTTAATAGCTATACTAGTAATTGTATTAGTGGTAGCTTTTGCCGTAGCGCAGAATGCAAATGCAGAAAAAGAACTTTCTAGATATAATGAACAATATAATAAATATCTAGATAAAGAAGTGCTAGGAACAGAGGTGGCATCTCTAATAAATAAAGCGATGGATACAAATGAAAAAAATAATATAGATAAAGACGAAAAACAATACTATATTCAAAATTCGACAAATTCGATAAAAATATATATCAAATTAGAACCAGAGGGAGAAAATTTTCCGATGGAAAGGATTGTTAATTTGGGTATGACAGAATTTGTTAAAAACTTCAATTTAGAAGATTTTACTTGTACAAAGGTAAATTATCATAAGGAAACAGGAAAAGTAAGAGAAATTTATTTTGAAGTGATTTAAATTAGTTATTAAAGTTTTTTAGTTAAACTAAAAAATTATTATATTATAAAAAAATTCTAAGGAGGAAAGAAATATGGAGAACGCAACCAAAGCATTAATGATAGCAGGAGCTGTTTTAATTGCAATAATGATTATAGGAATAGGAATGATGATTTATCAAAGTGCATCAGGAACAATAGATGATGCAATGGGATCAGTAGATACAATAGCTAGAGATAGTTTTAATAATGAATTATTACCATATGAAGGAGCTCAAAAGGGTACACAAGTAAAAGCTTTAATTACTAGAATAATTTCTTTAAATGCTTCAAATGCAGAAACACATCCAGAAAGAGTAATAACATTGAATTTTGATGGTTCAACAATTAAAGATTTATCAGCTAAAAGAGCAAGTGTTACAGCAGGTTTAACATATACTGTAGAAACAGCAGAAGATACAACTACTGGTTATATCACAACAATTAGTATTACTAGTCCAAAGAAATAATAAATTGAGCTTAAGGAATGATGTATAATGGATAATGCAATAGATGCTTTAAAAATTGCTTTTGCAGTTTTAGTATTTGTAATGGCATTAAGTGTATCAATGAGAGTTTTTAGTCAAGCTAAGACTGTTTCAGATGAAGTTTTTTATATGACTGACAAAACAAACTTTTATGAATATACATCAGATGATAAAATGCCAGAAGGTAGAATTGTATCTGGAGAAACTATTATTCCAACATTATATCGTTATTATAAAGAAAATTTTAATGTTATAATAAAAGATACAGATGGAGATGTAATGTGGGAGTTTAACTTAGAAAAAGAAATAAAAGCTTATAATGAAGACTATACAAATGCGCCATGGCTTGGAAATGCAAATATAGATACCAAGAAAAGAGTGGACATTGAGGTCTCAGGAATAGCAGATAAAGTAAATAATGTCATGTATGAATCACAAGTTAAGGGTACAGGTATTCTTGAATTTGTTAAACGGAAAAAAATTTAAAGAAACATTTAAAGAAATAAGATACAGCGGAAAAGAAATTACAATAAACGAAGATGGAGAGATAGCATATGTTGGGGAAGGAGAGAATGAAGTTCAAAACCCAGTAAATGAGACTCTTGAACTCGTAAAAGGTAATACAAAAATAGAAATAACATATCAACTACTTAGTGAATAGAAATATGAGGTGAATAAAATGGGAGATTCTTTAATTACAATTGTTGCTATATTTTTAGCTGCAATTCTAATGTTTGTTTTTCCGCTTATGTCCATATCAGAAAGAAATGATGATATAGCACAATTAGGAGTACAAACAGCTGTAACTGAATTTGTAGATACTGCTACTTCAACAGGAAAGATTACTTTAGATGAGTATAGTTCATTTATTCAAACATTAGCAGCAACAGGAAATAGTTATGATGTAGAATTAGAAGTAAAGGTTTTAGATGAAAACCCAGGTAAAAAAACAACTTGGGCTGTTTCAGATAAGATTGGAGAAAACACTTATTATTCTGTATATACATCACAAATAGAAGAAGTATTAGATAGTCAAGGAAAGTATGTACTAAAAGAAGGAGACGTTGTATCTATTAGTGTTAAAAATACTAATACTACGATTTCACAAATGCTTAGAAACTTCTTTTATACAGTAAGTGGAAAAGGTACATATCAAGTGGCAGCGCAACATGCAGCAATGGTAAAAAGTAATGGTAGCAATTAAGCTCCACAAAATAAATAATAATAAGGGGGCGAATATTAAAGGTTTCGCTCTTTTAATTTAGGAGAAAAGTATGAATTTACAAACATTGTCTATAATTCTAATAATTATAATATTGCCAATAACTCTCATATTATCAGCATATACAAAGGTGCAGATAGATACAATTTCATTACAAACAATGTATAAGACGAAGTTAAAAGATGCTACTTATGATGCTGTTGTGGCATTTCAAATAAATACAGTGCACAATACTTATTCAACAGTTTCAGATTCGATGAGAAGAGACATATCGGCGGCAATACAAACTTTTATGAGTAATTTAGCCACAAATTTAGGAATGAGTGGAACAGATGAAACAAATATTAAACCATATATACCAGCGATAGTATTTACTTTATATGATGGTTATTATATTTATTCTCCTTCTATAAGTCATACGCAAAATGGAGATGATAATCAAGCAGAGCAAACTTCCTATGAACATGTACTAAAACCATATATATATTACACAGCAAGATATGTAAATGAATCACAAGGAATTGATATAGTAGTAAACTATTCCTTAGATAATTATATTGTAGTTACAGGGTATATAGGTCCTAATAATTATGTAACAAATTCAGGTTACCTAATTAATACAGATAATATACCAGAAGTAGAAGAGTCAGAGCAATTAGAAAGAAGATTGCCAGTAACTACTATAACATTTACAGACAATGAAAATAAGAGCTTTGTAAGAAATGTGCAAGAATTTGATACTGGGCTGGCAGATATGATTGTAACTAATAAAGAAGGAATGGAAGCAGATAGACTTACAAATGGTAAATGGATAAGAGATACTAACTTGTTTAAAAATCCAGAGCAATTATCTGTAAATCAAGGAATTGCAGGAAATAGAACAGAGGTTGATAAAATAAGTATAACAAGAGAATTATTACAAGCAGAGTTAGAAAAAGCTAAAGCTGGTGATAGTTCTGCAAAAGGAAATATATTGAAAAAGTGGTATCAACCAAGTTATACAGCTGCAGGAAATATAACAGAGGAAAAATTTACAGAAGGAGATTATAGCTTAGGATTTTATGTTGAACCTTCAACTTCTTCATATTATATAGCAGCAGATAGTGCAAAGCAATATTATGAAAAAGCAAAAGAGTTTACAGATTGGGTAAATGATCCAAATAATGGATTAGCTAAAATAAAAGCAAGTGACGCAGTAAAGGCAGATGGAAGCCATTATGAAGGATTTTCAGATGAATACATATTCCAAATAAGCAATCAAAACGACCCAGAAGATGAGGCTTCAATATTCAATGATCATAGAAGGGATGTAATAAAAGCTTCTATACAAGACAATTTAAGTCAAGCAATTGCAAGCTATAATGAAAATTCAGAAAGTTTAGGAACTTTAGCTAATTTCCAAATGCCAATACTTTCTGAAGAAGAGTGGGACCAAGTATTAAATAATGTTTGTTTAATAACTTTTATGCAAGGAATTCAAGTTGGTACAAAGGTATTTAATGATTATGCTATTGTAACAAGTACTAAAAATAAAGAATATGTTTCACCAGACTCTATATACTATATAAATCCTGAAAAGGAGGAAACCGACGAAGTTTGTTATTATCACAAATTAGGATGCCCATATTTGGATGATACACAAAAAATAGTAGGATATAGAAATAGCGATTTTGACAGAATGTCTTATGATGTAGAAAACAAGGTAAGTTCTATAACATATGAACATGATAAAATTACTGGAATAGAATATAGTGAAAGAGATAAAACTTATTACTATTATATGCATCCAGAATATGCTTGTTATTATTGCATTGTAAATTCATCAGCAGAGTTTGTGGACTGGAGGTCAAATCCAAACAGGCTAAAAGCATATTATACAGCAATGGCAAGAGAGAAATTTAATTTCTATAAAACGAATTCATATTTTGAAATAAATGATTAATAAAAATGAAAAAAGATGTAATTGATAAATATTATCAGATTACATC
>CAYXUA010000015.1:0-19074 GCA_964468015.1 uncultured Clostridium sp.
AAATAATATATGCTAAAATAATATATCACATTTAGGTATGGCTTGTCAATGGTAAAAATAAACTTTTTATGATTTTTTGTCAATGATGTGAAACAAATTCATATAAATGTTCAAATAATATTATTGAATTTGTTTCTTTCCTATTATGCATACATTAATTCCGCTCGTTTCTCTTTTGGTGTTAGATATCCTAATACCGCCATTGGTATCCTATTGCTTCTTTTTAAATATGCTTTTCCTTGTTTTAATAAGTCCTCAAAACTATAGAATTTTAAATAACTGTAAAACCTTTCGTTATCATTCCTATGACTTCTTTCTACTTTGCCATTGTGTTCCGGTGTTCTTGGTCTTATCTTATGATGCTTTATTCCTAGTTCTTCTAGTAATGTATCCATGGGATGTATTTTCTTTATATTTGCTCTATTGTAAATAAACTCTTCTCCATTATCGGTCTGAATTTCTTCTGGCTTATATCCATAATATTCAATACATCTTCTTACAAAATCTACTGTATTTTCCGGTGTATGTTCTTCATACCAATACAAAAATCTTTCTCTGCTTGCCTCATCTATACATGTATATTGATAATATCTCTTATCCTTTGCTATTTCTTCTGTCTTGCATTCATTTGGTACATATTTTACATCTATTTGCCATTTTTTCCCAAGTTCTCTGGGCGTATGATATTCCTTATTATGTTTCTTTGATGTGCCTTTTATTTCTGGATTATTGTAATATCCTATCTTCCTTAGTATTCTATACAATGATGTTGGTTTTCTCGTATATCCTTTATTTATTTTTAACTTATACCAAATTTCATTTAATGTTATATGTGGATTTCTTCTTATTAAATCTTTTATCCACTTTATTTCTTCATCAGTATGTTCTTTAGGATGCTTACTGTGTGGCCTATGACTTTTATCCATTAAACTCTCTTTTGTTCCATCATATTTTTTATTCCATCTCCATAATGATACTCTGGAAATATGATATTTTCTACATACATATCCTATATCTACACTATTTCTATATGTTTTTACTGCATTTTCCCTTGTTTTTAATTCATGTGGTAAATATCTCTTGGTATTTTTGTTTTCTTGTGATATACTATTATCCATAAGTGATTCAAGTCCTTTCGTATAATTTATTTTTAGACAATTCAATTATACTACTTGAATCACTTTTTTTCTATTATTTTTGTTTCACATCTATTGTAACACTACAAAAAATAAACTTTTTATGATTTTTTATGATAAATTTAAGTTGTATAATTTATATCTTCCTTTATCATTTATATAATTAACTGATTGCTCTTCTTTCTTGTCTTTTATATTTTTATTCTATCACTATTGTTTCATTTTATGCTAACCTTGCATAGTACTATTAGTAAAATTTTTAAAGACACATTAAACCTAGTCAAAGACTAGATTTGATGTGTCTTTTATATATTCATTCTTTTTATTTTTCTTAATAGATTAACTGTGTGTACAGCTGCAAGGCTTTCAGTTCTTTTGTTCATTGTCTGCTCCTTTTATTATCCAATTTCTATTTTTTATATTATAAATCTTTCTATTTATTTTGTAAACGTTTTTTTATTCTATTCATATAATTTATTATTATTTATACAAGAGGTCGTTTATAACAAAGTATTAATTATCATAAAAAAGCGCAGAAATTAATACTGTAGAAAAACTTATAAACTATTCTTAATTTTTCATTAATCTAGTTTGAAATGTACTATAAATATGTTATAATTAATTTAGATTTATTTATAAGGTGATAACAAATGAACAAATATCAATCCCTTCCAATGGGAGCTAACGAATTTAAAGAAATTATTGGGGATATTATTAAAAATGATACTGTTAAACAGATGTATAATTTTAGGCAACATTATGATACATCATGTTATGAGCATTGTTTTAGAGTAGCTTTATATAATTATATTATTTGCAAGAAATTAAAATTAGATTATATTTCTGCTACTCGTGCTGGCATGTTGCATGATTTATTTTTATATGATTGGAGAGTTCCCAGTCCTGATAGAAAGCGTTTACATGCTTTCCATCACCCTAGAATAGCTTTAGAGAATTCTTCAAAATTATTTAACTTAAACAAAAAGGAACAAGAAATAATACTTAAGCACATGTGGCCAATTACACTTATTCCACCAAGATACCTTGAAACATATATTACAACTTTAGTTGATAAATACTGCGCAATAGAAGAATCTGTAATTCATTATAAAAACAATAAAAAATTAAACTTAATTTATAGATATGCTTATGTGTTTTTAAGTTTGCTAGTCATTCGTATATTTTAATGATTGTTCTTCATCTGTTAGCGCTCTGCTGTATACTCTAGCTGAGCATATTGTTCCATTGAAATATTCACTTTCTGCATTGGTTCCTTTCATATTTGCTCCTAATCCCATGTAAGTGTTGCTATTTGTTTCTTTAATTGTTCCTTCTTCTAATTTTATTATAGAAGTATCCTCTAAAGCGATTGATTATTGTCTAGTATTTTTCTATATAGATAAATTATTAAAATTTTATCTATATAGTTTTGAACAACATGAAGGATTTTGGAAACGGAGAAATTCCCCATCCATATTAATCCTTTAATTATTTATCTATATTTTTAATTTCTTCGAATCTCTTTATTTTTTGAGTGGTAGTTTTAATCATTGGTTCATCTGTTACAATAAGTTTCTTAATATGCTTGTAATTTGGGAACCCTTTATTTAATTCTTTGATATCACTCCAAATTTTATTTTCTATTTCCTGTTTTGATATATTCTTAAATTCTTCATATTCTTTAGAATATACTATTTTAGCAGATAATATTAAATCATCTCCTTTTGGAGTTCCATACACCATACTTTCTGCAACATATAATAGATTATTAATTTGTATTTCTATTTCTTCTGGATAAATATTTTTTCCGTTTTTTAATACTATAACATTCTTTTTTCTTCCGGTTACAAATACAAATCCATCATCATCCATATATCCCAAATCTCCTGTATAGAACCAGCCGTTTTTCAACACTTCATTTGTTGCTGCTTCATCCTCATAATAGCCTAGCATAACATTAGGACCTTTAGCAATGATTTCTCCTATTCCTTCTTCATTTGGATTATCTATTTTTATTTCTACATTTTCCATTGGTAATCCAACTGAACCATATTTTATATTTTTTTCATCTTCTGCCAATAATACTGGTGCAGTTTCAGTTAATCCATATCCTTGTACTGTCAATATTCCGAAATCATTAAAATCTTGTGCAACTTGCTTATCTATTGCAGCTGCTCCACTAACAACAAATCTTATATGTCCTCCCAACGAATCAATTATTTGTTTAAATACTTTTCTTCTAATATCTATCCCTATTTTTAGTAATGCCCTTGTTAGTTTTTTCATAATATTTATTAATTTTGTTTTCCCTTGTCTTTCAACCTCTTGTAATATCTTTTTATGCATCGCTTCTAGCAAAAGTGGCACTCCAACAAATACGGATACTTTATATTCCTTCATATTTTTTTGAATATGTCTTAATCCATCGCAAAATGCATTAGCTGCACCATTACTTAAAAAGAATAGCATTCCTGTTGAACCAAAGGTATGATGAAGTGGTAAGAATGCTAATGACACATCTGTATCATATATCTTTTCTCTACAATTTAATGAATACACATTTTCTGCAATGTTTTTATGTGATAGCATTACTGCTTTTGATTTTGATGTTGTCCCTGAAGTGAATAGAATTACACTCATTTCTTCATTAGATATTTCAGCATTTACATACTCTTTATTTCCTCTATCTAATGCTTCTTTTCCTCTTTCAACAACATTTCTAAACTCTAGACTATCAGCTTCTTTTTTCCCTATTGAAATATAATATTTTATTTTTTGATTTCTTTGTTTTACTTTATTTATATCTTCATTATGTTTTTCGTCATAAATAATTACATCTGCTTTACTCCTTTCAAGTGACATTATAATTTCCTCTGTTGGCAGACCTTTATCTAGTGGTATTACAATTCCTACACCATTCATTACTGCTAGATAACTAACTACCCATTCATAGCAATTATTACCAATAATTGCTATTCTTTTATCTTTTAAGCCCATATTTATAAGTTCAGTACCTAAACCATCAATATCTCTTTTAAATTCAGCATAAGTGATGTTTTCTATTTCATCCTTTTTCTCTTTGTTTTTTATCATGAATGCAACATTATCTCTGTATTTGTTTGCACTTTCTTCAACTAATTCCTTTAGGTTATTAAAATGTGTTGCATCATAATATTTTAGACTATTTTTCATACTAATTCCTCTCCTTACTATCATCCATAGTATATCATAGGAATTATTAAAATAATATTAAAATGACTCCCCAGTCGAGTATTTCGAATACAAAAAAAGAGCTATTTAAGCTCTTTTTTTGTTCTACATCATTAAAGCTCAACAATGTATTTATGGCTACGAGAAAACCGCCACATTTGTTGTTTGTCGTCTTCCTTTAAGTTTTTTTGTTTTAAAACAACCTTCATTTTTCCTTTTCTTAATATAACTTTTGTAAAAAAAGCATCCTTTTCGGAAATCGCCTTTGTGATATCAAAATGCCATCCGCTTTCTATTAAAAAATTGCGCACTTTAGTAAATAAAGGCATAGAAACTTTGCCACGTACTGGGTCAATCATTGACCTATGTAATTTTTCTCCTTTTCTTACTTTTTCAATGCACGCTTTCATTCGGAGTATTTCTTTATCACACTCTTCTTGTATCTTTCGTTTGTCACTTTCTTTGCCAAAGTCAAATACAATTTCATTGATTCCAACTCTTTTAGCAAAATCAATAAATTGCCAAGCTGCTCTAACCTCAAAAATTTGTGCCTTTTCACAATCTACTAAGAAAGAAATTCTTTTTTTGAGCTCTTCATCCATAGATAAATACATTTTCTCTGTGAGAGCTCTTTCACCAATAAGCTCATTGTTGTCCGCATCATCGACTGCATATCTTTTTATAATGATATTCTGGAAGTCTTTCCATGTGTCTTCTTTTTGTTCATTAAAAATACTACTCTTACCCTTTTTCCACCAATATTCAATTGGTGCACTAGTTTTAATTTCGCATTTTTTGTGCGCAAGATGTTTCGATTTAATATTTCTTATAAATTCCATTGCTCTTAATGGCTCTTCCCCTTCAAAGGAATATACCTCTATATTAGCTTTAGAATCCATAATTTTTTTCACCAGCTCATTGCTATCAAATTTAAAGCAATTAAGCTTTTCTCCGCATGATGCACACTCTCCCTCAAGACACTTTGTCAAACATACCCTGCCAATCACTTCAAAAGAACCGCTATTGTGGTCATTAATCCGTCCTTTCTTCATAAATGCCTTTTTTGCCATCTCATAGTCCATTTCATACATCATATGTACCTCCTTTGTAGTTTATAATGAATAGACTAATATATATTTTACCACATTTACATAATCTTTTCAAGTAGATTCCAATTTTTAGAATTTTCTAAGCTGTTTTTAATTCTAATCTTAACTTATCAGCAATCATTGCTATAAATTCACTGTTTGTTGGTTTGCCTTTGGTTGCTGATACTGTATATCCAAATATGCTTTCTACTGTATCTGTTTGGCCTCTGCCCCATGCTACTTCTATAGCGTGGCGAATGGCTCTTTCTACTCTGCTTGGAGTTGTACCGTATTTTTCGGCTATCTCTGGATATAGTTGTTTTGTTATTTGGTTTAGCACTTCTATATTATTTACTACCATCATTATAGCTTCTCTTAAGTATTGATAGCCTTTTATATGTGCTGGTACTCCTACTTCGTGAATTATGTTTGTTACTAGTGCCTCTAAGTTTCCTTCATCTTTTCTAGCCTCTGGTTCTATTTCTATGTATGATGTTTTAATTTCTCTGCTTATGAAAGTATTTCTTATTTGCACATTTTCATATAGTTTTAATTCTCTCATTCTTTTTATTAATGTCTCTATATCAAAAGGTTTCACTACATAATATTGTGCTCCAAGACCTATTGCTTTTTGAGTTATTTTGTCTTGCCCTACTGCTGATAGCATAATACATAAAGGCATTTTTTCTAATTTGGTATGATTTAATTCCTCTAATACTCCAAGACCATCTAAATGTGGCATAATTAAATCTAATAGTACTATATCGGGATTTATGTTCTTTATCATTTCAACAGCTTCTCTTCCATCCCTTGCTACTCCTATTACTTCCATATCCACTTGCTTTTCTAAATATTCTGTTAAAGTGTTTGTAAAGTCTGTATTGTCATCTGCTAATAAAACTGTAATTTTATTTTTCAAAATGATTCCCCCTAAAATTAAATTTGTAAAAATTTTACATTTGCATTATAATATTTTTTCGACAAATGCGCAATACTTTTTTGGAAATTTTTTCTATTTTTCTATTTATTTCATTCTGTTATTCTGTTTATGTATTTATTTTCTAGTATTTTCGCCTTTTCGAACATTTCATTCGTATTTATATTATTTTCTTCTATTGCTATCTTCGTTTTTTCATTTATTTCTGCGATTAATTCTATTTTTTCTAAATATATTACATCTATTATATTACACAAATTTTGTTTTAGGTAATACTTTAGTTTTTCAATTTTATTATAATCAGTTACAAATTTTATCCTATAGCCTAATTCTTTTTCTACTACACCTGCATTTTGTATTGCTTGTGTGGTTGACTTTGTATATGCTCGAACCAAGCCTCCTGTACCTAATAAGATTCCTCCAAAATATCTTGTAACTATTACTAAAACATTTACTAGTCCTATTTCTTGTATTGCATTTAATATTGGGATACCTGCTGTACTTGTAGGCTCTCCATCATCATTTGATTTCGTTATTACAGTATTGTTTTCTAAAATAGCATATGCATAGCAATTATGTTTTGCATCCGAGTATTTCTTTCTTATCTGTTTTATTATTTCTTCTGCCTCCGCTTTATTTTCAACATAAAAAGCTTGCCCTATAAATTTTGATTTTTTTTCTATTATTTCTGACATGCTATTTTGTTCTATTGTTTTTAATTCTTGCATATTCTTCTCCTAATTCTTGCCTGCTGTATATCCTGTGCTATATGCTATTTGCAAATTAAATCCACCTGTATAGGCATCTACATCTATTACTTCACCTGCAAAATATAATCCTTTGACTATTTTTGATTCCATAGTTTTTGGATTTATTTCTTTTGTGTCTATCCCTCCTGCTGTTACTATTGCATAGTCTATTTCTTTAAATTGTTCTATTGTCAACTCAAACTCTTTAAGTAAATTAACTATTTTTTGTCTTTCCTCTTTTGTTATTTCATTTACTTTCTTATTTTCATCTATTTGGGATTTTTCTATAATTACTGGTATAAGCTTTTGAGGCAATAATTCATTTAAACTATTTTTAAATTGCTTGTTTTTTACTGTCTCAAAATCTCTTCTTATTCTTAAATCTAGCTTTTCTTTGCTTAGTGCTGGTTTAAAGTCTATAATTAGTTTAACTTTTCTATTATCTAATAATTGTTCTATATTTTTATATCTTAATATTATAGCTGATGCACTTAATATTATTGGGCCTGATACTCCAAAATGTGTGAATATCATTTCTCCAAAGTCTTCATATACCTTTTTATTATCGCATCTTACTGTTATGCTTACATTTCTTAGACTTAATCCCTGCAACTCTCTACAAGTATTTAATTCATATATTTTTAGTGGTACTAAAGATGGTTTTATAGTTTTAATGCTATGACCAACTTTTTGTGCCATTTCATATCCATCTCCTGTTGAACCAGTTGAAGGATAACTTTTTCCTCCTGTCGCAAGTATTATTTTATCTGCTTTTATTTCTTCCTTGTTTTTGAGTTTTACTCCTGTTGCTATTCCGTTTTGTACTATTATTTGTTGTACTTCTGTATTTGTTTTTATCTTTACATTTTGTTTTTTTAATTCATTTAACAGGGCATTTAGCACATCAATTGATTTATCACTTTGTGGGAATACTCTACTACCTCTTTCTGTTTTTACTTTAACACCATTCTTTTCTAGTAACCTTATTATATCAGAGTTGTTAAAGTTTTGAAAAGCACTGTATAAAAATCTTCCATTTCCCGGTATATAATTTATAAACTCTTCTATTTCTATTGCATTTGTTATATTGCATCTCCCTTTACCTGTTATTAATAGTTTTCTTCCACAAGAGCTCATTTTTTCTAGTATTGTTACATCATTTCCTTGTTCAACGGCTTTTATAGCTGCTAGCATTCCAGCAGGTCCTCCACCTATTACTAGTACCTTCATTTTCCCTCCTATTAATAAGAAAATCTTGATTTACTTAAATGCAATTATTTTCTACATTATATTTTGTATTGCTTTTAATACTCCAAGTTTACCATATTCGTAAGTTAGTCCACCTTGTAGATATGCTATGTATGGTTCTCTTATTGGTGCATCACAGCTTAACTCTATTGAAGAACCGGCTGTAAATGCTCCTGCTGCCATTATTACTTTATTTGTGTATCCAGGCATATCCCATGGTTCTGGTATGGCACTTGAATCTACTGGTGAGCCCATTTGTATTCCTTGGCAGAATTTTATTAATTTTTCTGGTTTTCCAAATTTTATTGTTTGTACAATATCTACTCTATTACTATCATATTTTGGTTTTGCTTCATATCCTAGTTTTTCTAACATCCTACTTGTAAATATCGCTGTTTTTACGCTAGAAGCTACTACACTAGGTGCTAGGAATAGACCTTGTAAAAAGGATTTATTTAATCCTAAGCTTGGACCTACTTCTTTACCTTGACCGGGTACTGTTAGTCTTTCTGCTACAAGTTCTATTAATTCTTTTTTTCCTACGACATAAGCTCCATTTGGTGCTATTCCGCCTCCGAGATTTTTTATTAAAGAACCCACTACCAAATCTGCACCAACTTGTGCTGGTTCTATTTCTCCAACAAATTCACAATAACAGTTATCTACCATTACCACAACTTGTTTGTCTATTTCTTTTATTTTTTCTATAATGTTTTTTACTTGCTCTATATCTATGCTATTTCTTGTTGAATATCCTGTTGACCTTTGTATTTCTATTAATTTAACATTTCCCTTTTTTAATCTATTTATTATTTTTTCTTCGTCAAATTTATTATCTACAAGATCGATTTGTTCATATTTTACTCCATAAGACATTAATGAACTTGGACTTTCTTCTAACCCTATTACCTTATCTAGAGTATCATATGGCTTTCCATTTATGCTTAGCATAGTATCTCCTGGTCTTAGTATTCCAAAAAGTGTAACTGTTAGTGCATGGGTCCCAGAAATAAATTGCGACCTTACTAGTGCGTCTTTTCCTCCTAATACCTCGGCAAAAATATTTTCTATTGTCTCTCTTCCTATATCTCCATATCCATAGCCTGTACTAGAATTAAAATGTACTTCTGACACTTTATATTTTTGAAATGCTTTTAATACCTTTAAGCTATTTATTTCACATATTCTATCTACTTTTTCAAATTGTTCTTTTATTTCATTTTGCGTTTCTTCTGCTAATTTCTCTAGCTCTTCACTTATACCATATTCTTTATACATTTTTATTACCTCTTTATATTTTCTCATCTGTGAAGTAATCTTCTCCACCATAATTTATTTTATAGTATCTTCCTATAAATTCAGGCTCTGCGCTCGATGTTATTTCATAAGTCGGTTCTACTATTATTGTTCCTTCTTCATTTATTATTCCCCACTTATTTCCTTGTTTTATTCCTGCAAAACCGTATTCATTAAATTCTGTTACCATATCATATACTTGTTCCACTACTATATTTCCATCTTTATCTTCAAATCCCCATAAGCCATATTTTGATACTGCAAATAAAGTGTTGTTTGGTAGGGCTTGTTTATTTGTTAGTAGCCTTCCATCAAGGCTTAAATACTTGGTTTCAGTATCTGAAACTATTTTTATATAGTCATTATATGTATATAATTTTGCATTTTTCATAATAGCAATTTGTTTTATATCTGAAGAATAAATTTCAAGATTCCCTTTTGCTGTATTATTTACTTGTATCATGTTTGTCCCTTTTATTCTTTGGATTAAATTATATTGAATTGGTAATACAGTATTTCCATATTGGTCTATAACCCCTATTTGATTATTTGCATTATATGCTGCAAAATATTCTCCTATTAGATATTCAATATATGTATATTTATTTACAGTTGTTTCAACACCTTTTTCATTTATTATTCCATATAAATTATTTTGTCCTACTGTAATGAAATAATTTTCATTTTCTGTTGATATAACCTTTTTATATATGTTCCCAGTTACTTCTTTTCCGCTTCTGTCAAAATCTACTGTTATATTTGCTTTTGTACCTGATATATATATACCTTTATATTCTATACTATCATATTCAATCGGTAATACTGTGTTTCCGTTTAAATCTACAATTCCATATTTTTCACTTTGTCTAACTTTTATTAACTCTATTGTATCATTATATTCAAATTGATCATATATATTTTCAAATACTATTTTTCCGTTTTTTATTAAACCTTTTTTTCCATTTTTAGTAGTAATTAAATATACATCTTCTCCATCTATATTATTTATTCTAGTTATTTCATCATAATCTGCCGATAATTCCATAGTACCTTTTTTGTTTAAGTATCCATATAGTATTTTATTATCTTGTTTTTTTCCAACAATATATCCTGCTTCTTTGTAATCTACTTGGTTATAATATCCATCACCAATTATTGTGTCATATTCATCTTTTACAAGCTCTACTCCTTTAGCATTTATTACTCCTTGTTTGCCATCTTTTTGAACTAATAATTCGCCTTCTTTATATGGTACACTTTCTATTTTTTCATATATTGGTTTTGTAATTACTTTTCCTTCGAAGTTTATTAATCCATACAAATTATTTTGTTTATACCTTAATACCGATTTTTCATAAGGAACATCACCTATTATTCCTGTAACTGAAATTGCTGTTACTTCCTCATATTGTGTAAACAATTCTTCCGTTTTAGAATTTAAAACAATATATTGTGTAGTATTGTTCTTGTTTGCCAAGCATATAAATATATCTTTTGATGGATTTGGAATTTGAATATAGTTGTATTCTGGTTTTATAATTATTTCTCCTGATGTATTTATTACTCCTACTTTCCCTGATTTATATAAAGTGTAATATGATTTTTCTTCTATTTTCTCTAAAGTATAATTTTTCCTAGCATTATTAATAAGGTTTACTACTAAATAAACTAATCCTATGATTAATACTATACAAATCAATAATATAACTATCCTTTTATTCTTCATTATCTTCTCCCTTGTTATTTACTATTTGTATAGTATTATATATTTTCTAAGCTTATCTGTCAAATTATTACATGCCTGTTTTTGGTAATTTTTTGCTTGTATTTATGTTGTTTTGTATTTCATTGTTCTGTTTTGAGTTTTCTTCTATAGTAGTATTAGTAGTTGAAGTTGTTGTGTTATTATTTTGAACTTCATTTATAATATGATTATTATTTTCTTTTTCTATATTTGTATTATTTGTTTCTATATTGTTTTCTGCATTATTGTTATTCTCATATTTATAATAATCATTTTCAGTTTTATTCGTAGTTTCAGTATTGTTTTCCACAATTTCTACAACAACATTGTGAGTTTCTTCTTCCTTAATTTCTGCTTTTGAATTCATTACTTTCAAATTACTTCTTGAATTATTAAATACTGGTATCTCATGTCTTCCATCTATTTTTTGATATCCTTCTGGAGCTTTTATTTCCTCAACATAATATTTCCCTGCAAATAAATTAAATATTTTTATTTGTCCATTTTCATCTGTAGTTTGACTATCACTTATTATTCTTCCTTTAGCATCATATACGCTGAAAACTGCTCCTTGTAATTTTTCATTTGTATTTCCATCTATTTTGTTTATTATTAATGTTCCACCTATATTTCCATACGCTACTTCTTTTTTACCTTGTCCATCTTCTGTTTCAATTCCTGTTATAGCATAAGGTTGATATTCTCCTTTTGGTACTCCCTTATATATAGGAAATGTTGAAAGCTCTGAATTTACTTCGATGTGAATTGTATCTGAACCTGTTACTTTATCTCTTGGAATTAATATTTTGAATTGTTCATTTGGCTTAAATTCTCTTTTCTCTTCATTATCTACTCCTGTAATTAAACTTCCTATTGGAACATAACCTCTTAAACCTACCATGTAATTTTGTTTCATATATGGGCTAGTAGCAGTAAAAGTTTTACTTAAATAAGTTTGTTCATTCACTATCTCAAGTTTCCAATCATCTATTTCTTCTATCTCTATGTTTGGAGAATTTGGCTTTATTGTCTCATTATTTGCGTAATTCATTAAATTCTTTATTGCTGCAACTATAATTTCTCCTTCTGAATTTAATGCTTGATATTCATTTAAATCCCAACCATATAATACACAATATAATGCTGCCTGTGTTACAACATAGCATTGATATTTATTGTCACATCCCATATCTGTTATGCTTACATAAGGATAGCTATAATGCAATATTCTCCATATTTTATCGTTATCTATCTTTTCAGATGCTGTTACCATATAACTTTTTTCATTAGTAGACTCTACACCTGGTTTGCTTTTATCAACACAATATACAGGTTGTTCATTTCCTCGTTCATTTATATAAAAAGAATATATAAATCTTAATTTAGCATTACCATATGCCAAAGCTTCACTGTATTCTTTGTTTGTTTCTACTTTTAATTCTTTAGCAGTAAATGCTGCCATACTTACATTTGTCACCATTATATTAGATATCACTATTATCATTGTCATTAGTATTGTTATCATTTTTTTAAATTTCATAATTTCCTCCTATTTCTATTGCTTGAACACATAATCTATATTCAGGCTCATTTTCTATACATGTTATTAAAGTTAATTTGTTTTCTCCTGTATTTTTCAGCATTTCCCAATTGGTATCTTTAATTATTTTTATTTCATTAACTATATATGTTTTATTCTGTCCAAAATATTTATAATGGATTTTATCGCCTATTTCTAACAATTTTAAATCTTTAAAATAATTAACTGGATACCCACGATTATGAGCTGCTAATCCTACGTTTCCTATAAGTTCTGGGGTTTCTTCAAAATGACCTATATACTGATTCATAACATTTGCATTTGTACCTTCAGAAATTTCTGCTTTTAAATTAATTTTTGGAATTTCAATTTTCCACTTGCTAGAATCACTAATATCTTCAACTACTGCTACACTTACTTGCGCTTGTACTTGTTTTTGTACCTCTAAAGGAACTGCAACTTTAGTAACTGGCATTGTAAGCATTAATACTGTCAAAAAGATAGCATTAATATTTCTAGCAACACACCTAAAAAACACTTCTTCCTCCTTTATATTCAATTTCATTTTTTGGGTAATTGTTTAAGAATTTAAACTTTTTTGATTTTTTAAAATTGCAATTTTAAGATTCAATGCACTTATTGTATATCATTTTTCTGCAAAAGTAAAGCATTTTTTATCGTCAAATGTCTACATAATTCGACAAGTTGTGAAAAGCAAATAAAATGCATATTGTACCTGCCAAAACATTAATTTTTTTTAGACTTTCTACTTTACTCCTTTATTATTTCACTCTTTCCCCGACATTTTATGACACACTTTTTATTGCTAGTACATAGTATATATTAAGCAATTTGCTTAAATAATTAAGGAGTGATTTTAATGGAATTTGATAAGAAAATATGTCCTATCATAAATGTTGATGGAGTTATAGCTAGTGGTAAACAGTTTGATGTTGAAATAGTTCTTCCAGAAGATAATCGTCATGTTGTATATGGCGTTATAAAGGATTGCTATAAGGAGCCTATAAACGATGCTGTAGTAAAACTTATAGAAGTTGACAAAGATGATTGTAGAGAAGAAAGAAGACCAGTTGCCCATACTTTTACAGATGAAGATGGTGAATTTGTTTTCGGACCACTTTGCCCTAATAAATTCTATGAAATACTTGTATGGGTGAACAAAGTTCATCACGTTAAAGTATGTGCGAAAGGTAGACATGAAGGCAAATGTCTAAAAGGTGTAAAAATGGATCAATGCGACTTCCACATGGGAGATAAAGAAGATGATGATTGGAAAAAATGTGAGCATGACGATAAAAAATGCAACTGCAAAAAATGTGAGCATGACGATAAAAAATGCGACTGGAAAAAATGTAAACATGATGACAAGAAATGCGACTGCGAAAAATGTGAGGATGATGACAAAAAATGTAACTGGGAAAAATGTGAACATGACGACAAAAAATGCGACTGGGAAAAATGTGAACATGACGACAAAAAATGCGACTGCAAAAAGTGTGAACATGACGATAAAAAATGCGACTGCAAACCATGCGACTGGAAGAAATGTATGAACTAATCTCATTTAATATAAAAAGCAAAATATACTAATAAAGTAATAAAAGAGGAGTGGTAAAATATATTACCACTCCTCTTCAGTTTGTTTAAATGTTTACATCATGCCCATTTTTCTAGCAAATTGTCTCCCTTTCTTTATCATTCTTTTTCTCTGACTACTCATGCTATCAGAACAAGCTATAACGACTCCAGCTGAAATTAAACTTCCCACTATCATGCCTTTTACGAATTTCATATTATATACCTCCATTTTTTATATTCTCCTACTTATTATATCTTTTTTTATGCAATATATACTCTTTAAATAACCAATATATTTCATTAGCAGACACCAGAAGTAAAAACGCTCCAAAATATTTTTTCAAATAACTCGCATCAATATTCACGGCTACTTCGGAACCGATTATCGCCCCCAGCGAACCACTCAAAATTATTATCAGAGCCAACTTTATATTTACTAACTTCTGCTTCATGTTTACAACAATCGCTGATATTGCTGTTGGAATAAAAAAAACCAAATTAGTAGCCTGTGCCACATGCTGCTCTAAACCGACAAAATTCGACAAAACTAAAATGAGCACGGTACCCCCGCCCATGCCTAATCCACTTATACTACCTGCTATTATTCCAGCTAAAATCTCTACCATAGTATCCCTATCCTATAATCATTTTTATGGACACATATATTAAAAATATGGTAAATGATAACTTTAATATTATATCTGGTATTTCTTTTAATAATTTAGCTCCTAGTATGCCTCCTACTATCCCGCCAATTGCACATTTTATTCCAGTTTCCCAATCAATATAATCATTTGTATAATAGCTAATTCCACTAATAATGACTAAAGGCAATATGCAGAATAAGGAAGTGGCTCTAGCATTTACTTCTGACTCCTTTAATAAATATACAAATGCAGGAACCAATATAAGACCTCCTCCTGTTGCAAACAAACCACTTACTAATCCTGCTAAAAAACCAATTATAACTTTTTTTAACATATGCACCCACTTCTTTTTGCAGTTAGTTTGCTCATTTACCTGTATTTTATTCGTTTATTTACTTAACTGCTCTCTTGCTAGTTCTGTAATTACTTCATCACATCTTACAAATTGTAGTAGAATTCTATTTTTAAGTTCCTCATCTTGTACATTATCAATGATATCAAACATCTTTTGTAATTCTTTTACATATCTTTTGTTTTTAGTTTTCCATTCTTCATTATTTTTCATCCCTAATTTCATAAACATTCCTTTCATCGCTAAGCATTGGCATTTAAGATATATTTTATTACTCCTAGCGTTATTTTTAACTCCTTTTGTATTATTTTAATACATAAAATGATAAAATACAAGAAAATACGACACATTATACTCTTGGTATAATATTTTTCGTATCATCATAATAATATTAACAAAAAAAGGATTGATTCAATATGGTAAGAATTAAATTATCTGATTTGTTAGGCAAGCATAAGATGAATCAAAAAACTTTATCTAAACTCACAAATATACGACCAGCGACTATCTCAAAAATGTATTATGAAGAGATTAAAAGAATCGATGTGAAACATATTGATAGTATTTGTAGAGCTTTTGATTGCGAAATCTCTGATCTTTTTGAATACATACCTGACGATTCTGATAAAGAAAAGAAATTAACAAAAAAATAGAGTTTTAGAACTCTATTTTTTTGTGTATTCTTCCGTATCGTCTTTAATATAATATTTGGCACCTATCATCTCATCTGGTAAGTATTGTTGTTCTATATAATGTCCTGGATAATCATGAGGATATTTATATCCTATATGATATCCTAGTTCTTCCATATCTTTTACTGGAGCATTTCTTATGTGCATTGGTATTTTTCCTGTTTCTTTAGTGGAAACATCTTCTAAAGCTCTGTTTATTCCCATATACGCACTGTTAGATTTTTTGGAATTTGCTATATAGACTGCCGCTTCTGCTAATATTATTCTAGCTTCTGGCATGCCCACTGCATGCACAGCTTGCATTGCTGCATTGGCTACAACTAAAGCATTTGGATTTGCTAACCCTACATCTTCTGCTGCACAAATCACTATTCTTCTTGCTAAAAATACTGGTTCTTCCCCTCCATATAATGCTCTTGCCAAATAAAATAATGTAGCATCTGCATCACTGCCTCTCATAGATTTTATAAATGCACTTATGTTATCATAGTGGCTATCACCTGTTTTATCAAATGCTAGTTTCTTTTTCGAAAAGCAATCCGCTATTATTTGATTTGTTATCTCTATTTCTCCATTTGAATTCATTTGTGTTGTTAGAACAGCTATCTCTAACCCATTTAAAGCAGTTCTTACATCTCCTCCTGATATTTGTGCTATTCTTTGTATTGTGTCTTCTGATATTTTTATATTATATTCTCCAAGCCCTTCTTTGTTTGATAGAGCATTTTTTACTATTTTTACAATATCTTCTTCTCTTAATGGCTCTAATTTGAATACCATCGACCTTGATATTAATGCTTTGTTTACTTCAAAGTATGGATTTTCTGTTGTTGCTCCTATTAATATTACTGTTCCGTCTTCTACAAATGGTAATAATGCATCTTGTTGCAATTTGTTGAATCTATGGATTTCATCTATAAAAATAATACATTTCCCTGTTGGATTTAAAAATACATTTTTGGCTTCTTCTATTATTCTTTTTATGTCAGCAACTCCTGAGTTTACAGCATTTATTGGGCAAAATTTATATTTGGTAGTATTACTTATTACTTCCGCTAATGAAGTTTTCCCGCATCCTGTTGGCCCCCATAATATTATGCTAGATAGTCTATCTGCTTTTATTGTTCTATATAGTATCTTATCTTTGCCTAGTATATGTTCTTGTCCTACAAATTCATCTAGTGTTTTTGGTCTTACTCTATGAGCTAATGGTTTGTTACTATCCATGAGCTTATTCCTTTCTTATTACATTCCTAATATTTTTAATGCTTGTTTTATTAGGTCTTCTACTGATAATTCTTTGCTTGGTACGTGTTCAAAAGCTTTTTCTATTTCTTTTCTATTGTATCCTAATACTTGAAGTGCGGATATTGCTTCATCTACTTTGCTATTGTCTGCTATTATTGTTTTTATTTCTATGTTGTCTTCTTCTGCTAGTGCTTGTTCTGTTTTTAGTTTATCTTTTAGTTCTAATATAATTCTTTGAGCTGATTTTGTTCCTACTCCTGGTATCTTAGTTAGTGCTTTTACATCATTTGAGATGACAGCGAGTGCAAAGCTTGATGGCTTTATTGCTGATAACATTGCTATTGCTGATTTTGCTCCTACTCCGCTTACTGATAATAATAGTTCGAACATCTTTAGTTCTTCTTGTGTGTTAAATCCATATAGACTTATATTGTCTTCTCTAACATAGTAATATGTATGCACTTTTACATTTTCGCCTGCTTCTGGCATTTCGCTTATTGCAGTTCCAGACATGAATATTTTGTATCCTATTCCGTTTACATCTACAACTACATATGTACTTGATTTTGTTTCTAATTTTCCTTTTATATATGCTATCATTTTTTACCCCTTTACCTTTTCTTTTAATGAGAATGTTATTAAATAGAATATTCCTGATATTATAACTATGGCTGGTCCTGCTCCTATGTTTGCATAATATGATAGTATTAGTCCTCCAAAGCCTGATATCAGTGATATTAGTATTGCTATCCCGTGGTATTGTCTTATGTTTGTAGCTATGTTTCGGCTGGCTGCTGCTGGTAAGATTAGTAATGAATTTATTAGTAATATTCCTATCCATCTTATTGATAACATTACCATTATTGATATCATTATTACAAATATATTGTCTATTAGTGCTACTTTTATTCCTTGGCTTCTTGCTATGCTTGTGTTTATGCTTATTGTGTGCAGTTTGTTGTATAATAGTAGCCATAAAATTACTACTGCTATGAAAGCTACGGCTAGATATGCTATTTCTGATGTTGTTATTCCTAGTACGTCTCCTACTAGGTAAGATGAATATTTGTTGAAGCTTCCTTGGCTTGATAGTATTGCTAGTCCTAATGCTATTGCTATTGATGAGAATACGCTTATTATTGTGTCTGCTCCATAGCTAGTTTTATTTTTTACGTAGTTTAGAATTATTGAAAATATTATCGCAAATATTATCATTGATATATTGGTATTTGCTATTCCGAATATCATTCCTATGGCTATTCCTGTTAGGGCTGAGTGGCCTAAGGCATCTGAGAAGAATGCCATTTTATTGTTTACTATCATTGTGCCAAGTATGGCAAATGTTGGACATAGTAGTATGATTGCTATTATGGCGTTTTTCATGAAGTTATATTGTATTGGTTCGAAGGGCAGTATTGCCTCCATGATTTGGTATATTGCTTCCATTTTTTTCTCCTTTTTGTTTTTTGGTTTGTGGTGTGAGTCCGCAGTGAAGTGATGAGTGTTTTTGCCAATAGGGACGGGGGATTTTGGCAATTTTAGTTTAAAATCAAAAATATTTATTATTTAATTAAAAATTGCCAAAATC
>CAYXUA010000016.1:0-18142 GCA_964468015.1 uncultured Clostridium sp.
GTATGAAGAAATTATTTTTAATGAAAAATCCTGAACTATTTCAAGGAGAAGAATATATAAAAACAGGGAATAATTATTTTGAAGGTTGGTATTTCAAAAATACAAGTAATAAAAATGGAATCTCTTTTATTCCCGGAATAAATATAGACGAAGATAAAAAGAATGCGTTTATACAAGTTATTACAAGTGACTCCTCATATTTTGTAAATTATAATATGGATGATTTTAAATTCAATTTTACACCTTTTTATATCAAAATAGGTAATAACTTTTTTTCTAAAAATGGTATCCATATCGATATCGAAGACAGAGCTCAAAATCTTACAGTCTTCGGAGACATTAAATATTCTAATGGTCAAAATATAGATACTAATTTTTTAAATCCTAATATAATGGGACCATTTTCATATATTCCCTTTATGGAATGTAATCATGCCATACTTAATATGAAAACTAGAGTAGATGGCTTAATAGATATTAATAACAATAAAATAAAGTTTGATAATGGTATTGGATATATAGAGAAAGATTGGGGTTATTCTTTTCCAAAATCTTATATTTGGTGCCAAGGTAATGATTTTCAAAGCTCAAATGCTTCATTTATGATTTCGGTCGCAGATGTCCCTTTTAAATCCTTTAGTTTTAGAGGTATTATCTGTGCCTTAATGATAGATGATAATGAATTTAGATTTACCACATATAATAATGCTAAATTACTAAAATATACTGTAGATGATAATTCTCTAGATATCATTTTAAAAAAGGGACATTACTATTTAACCATAAGTTCAAAGTATACTATAGGTTCAAAACTTTTTGCACCTGTAAAAGGAAAAATGGAAAAAGGTATTTTCGAAAGTATTTCTGCATCAGTTACTGTAACATTAAAAAAGGATGATATTGTTATTTTCTCTGATACTAGCACAAATTGTGGATTAGAAATTGTTCATGACAATTCGTAAGTCGAGCTTAATCTCCTCCGCTTCTTTTCCCTAATACCCAAGTTCTTCTCCAATTAATATAACCTTAATTCGTTTCGGAATTCCTGAACGCCTTGTCACGACAAACTGACCACACATGCAATCAGGATAGTAACAATCTTCACATTTTCCTGTAATAGCACATGGTGTTTTCCTATTCAATCGAATGGCATTAATTTTAATGCATTTTGCAATGCAGATGTCCTATCTTTGCAGTAATATCACTCTATCTGACGTTTACTTAAATTCTTAATAATTGTATTCGCAGCATTTTCATAATACTCTTGTTTTGGAAGTGTTTTTTCCATAAATAAACTCTTTATAAAACTTATGCTAAAATGTATATACTGAACTAGATGGTGTAAACGTATCTAATTTGAAACTTGATGAAATTCAATGTATATTGAACTTGCGTGATGTATGGCAATTTGTAATATCAAATATAAATAGCGTATTTAATATTGAATTCATATGTAAAGTCAATTGTTTTGGGACGGCAATAAAAGAACCAGTACAATCGTCGCAAATAAAATAATGATTGAAAACGGTAAAGGAATAATTAAAGTTCCTGATAATAAACTTGAAGAATTTAATATACTATTATCTGAGTTCTACAGCACAAATAATATGGATAAAATAAAACAATTCATTTATGACAATTGTATTGATGACATTTTTTATTATCCTTTTATATTATTATTCTACATACTCTCTTTTTAAAGAATTCTCTTTAATTTCTCCCAAACCTATAAATTTCTCATCTTGATTATATATCCTATATATTCCATCAGCATTTGCATTATGTAGTTTTACTCCATTTAAAAATGCTACTAATTCTGTCTGAGATAATTTTATCTTTTTACTCGCTTCAAATAGTTTTTCTGCTGTTATTAGTTTTTCTTCCAGTACTTTTTCATTCTTCAACTCTTCTACTGTCATCGCTTCTTCTATTCTAAACTCTCCGTACTTGAGTTCTCTGTAAAGCTGACATTGTTCCTACTGTATCTAGTTTTGTAGCAATATCTTCGCATAAACTCCTTATATACGTACCTTTTGAGCAAGCTACTCTAAATTTTATCTCATTTTTATGGTAATGCAAAAGCTCTATACTATATATCTCTATCTCTCTTGCCTGCACTTCGACTGTTTCCCCATTTCTGGCATATTCATATAGCTTTTTCCCGTTTATCTTTATAGCTGAATACATCGGCGGAATTTGCTTTTGTTTACCTATGAAGCTTTCTAAAGCTTGTATTACCTGCTCTTTCGAAAAACCTTCCACTTCTTTTTGCTCTATTACTTTCCCCTCAATATCACCAGTATCTGTTTTCTCCCCCAATTTAATTGTTGCAATATATTCCTTATCATGATTCATTAAATATTTCGAAAGCTTAGTTCCATTGCCTAGCAAAATTGGCAACACTCCTGTTGCCAATGGATCTAAGGTTCCTGTATGTCCAACCTTTTTTATATTTAGTTCTTTCCTAATTTTGCTTACAATATCATGAGAGGTATATCCAGCTGGTTTATTTACAACTAGTATTCCATTCATTTTATCACCTATTTTAAATGTAATTTTGTTTGTGCTATTATTTTATCTCTTACTTGCTCTAATGTTCCACTTGAAATAGTACAACCAGCAGCTTTTATATGACCGCCACCGCCAAACATTAAGCATATGTCAGAAACATTTACATAGTCATTTGAACGAAGTGATACTTTGTATCCACCATTATCAATTTCTCTTAAGAATATTGAAACTTCTACTCCTTCAATATCTCTACCTATATCCACAATTCCTTCATAATCACCAGTTTCTGCCTCTACACCTTTTTCATCTTCTTTGGTTATATATGTAAATGCAATTTTGTCATTTTCATAGAATTCTATTCTATTTCTAGCAATTCTATTTAATTCAAAACTTGATTTGGTTGTAGTTTGTAAAACATTTCTATATACATTTGAAACATTAACACCCTTTTGTAATAGCCAAGCTGCAAACTCAAAAGTTTCTGCTGTAACTCCTGAATATTTGAAACCACCTGTATCTGTTATTATTCCTGTTAAAAGGCATGTTCCAATTTCCTTTGTTATTTCTATGTTCCAGTATGGCAATACTTTTACCAATATTTGCGCACATGCAGGTGCTACTGGGTCTACATAGTTATAGTCTGCAAACATGGTATTTACACCGTGATGGTCTATTTCTATTTTTACTTTTGCATTATCGAAATAGTTTACAAATCCATTTAATCTCTTTGTATCTGAACAGTCTACAGCTATAGCCAAATCATAGTTCTTGTTGCTTTCCTTTTTTATATTTTCTACTCCTGGTAGAAAATTGAAGCATCTTGAAAATTCAGGTATTATTACATCTACATTCTTATTTAATTGTTTTAGTGCATTATACATTGCTAAGGAACATCCCATAGCATCTCCATCAGGATTTTCATGTGTTAATACAACTATATCTTGTGCCTTATCTATTTGAATTTTTATTTCATCTAAGGTCATATTATTCTTCTCCTTCTTCTGGTTTTACTTCTTTTATTATATCTTTTAATATATTATCAATTTTTGCACCATATTCTATTGATTCATCAAATTCAAATATAAATTCCGGAGTTGATCTTAAATTCACTCTATGAGCAACCTCTCTTCTTATATATCCAGCTGATGATTTTAGGGCAGCAAGCGTATTTTTCTTGTTACCATTTATCATGCTTACAAATACTCTTGCATATCTTAAATCTGGTGTTACTTTTATTTTAGTAATACTAACCATTCCAGTTATATTTGAATTATTTAATTCATAGTTAATTATATTACTAACTTCCTTTTTTAATTCCTCTTCAATTCTTGCTAATCTATTATTGCTCTTTTCCATTTAGACTCTCCAATCTACTTTACTTCTTCCATGATGTGTGCTTCTATTGCATCGCCTTCTTTTAGGTCGTTAAATCCTTCTAATTGAAGTCCACATTCATATCCTGATGCAACTTCTTTTGCATCATCTTTAAATCTCTTAAGTGAAGATATTTTTCCTTCAAATATTACAACATTATCTCTAATAACTCTAGCTATTGAGTTTCTAGGTATTTTTCCACTTGTTACATAGCATCCTGCTATTGTTCCAACATTTGAAACTTTAAATGTTTGTCTTACTTCTGCAGTTCCAGTAATTACTTCTTTGTATACTGGATCTAGCATTCCTTTCATTGCTAACTCTACATCTTCAATTGCACTATATATTACAGAATATGTTTTAATTTCAACATCTTCTTTTTCTGCAACACTCTTTGCAGTTGTATCTGGTCTTACATTGAATGCTATAATAATAGCATTTGAAACTTTTGCAAGTACTACATCTGACTCTGTAACAGCACCAACATTTGAATGGATTACCTTTACTTTCACTTCATCATTAGATAATTTTTCTAATGATTGTTTTACCGCTTCAACTGAACCTTGAACATCCGCTTTTACAATTAAATTTAATTGTTTTAAATTTCCTTTTTCTATTTGGTTAAATAAATCATCTAGTGTAACCTTTGATGAAGCATTTAATTCTTGTTCTCTTTGTTGTCTCTTTCTTCTTTCAATTAAGTGTTTTGCCATTTTCTCATCTTTAACCTCATAGAAAGTTGCGCCAACCTCTGGAACCTCTGATAAACCTGTAATTTCAACTGGAGTAGAAGGCCCTGCTGATTTTACCTTTTGTCCTTTATCATTTGTCATCGCTCTAATTCTTCCTATTACTGAGCCAACAACAATTGTATCTCCTACATCTAATCTTCCTCTTTGTACAAGCATTGTTGCCATTACGCCTTTTGATTTATCTAGCTTAGCTTCTATAACTGTTCCTTTTGCTTGTTTATGTGGATTTACTTTTAAATCTTGCATATCTGCTACTAATAATACCATTTCTAGTAATGTATCGATATTTTCATGTTGCTTTGCAGAAATTGGTACAAATATTGTATCTCCGCCCCATTCTTCTGGAACTAGCTCATATTCTGTTAATTCTTGTTTAATTCTTTCTATATTTGCACCTTCTAGGTCCATTTTATTTACGGCAACTACAATTGGAATATTAGCTGCTTTAGCATGGTTTATAGCCTCTACAGTTTGTGGCATTACCCCATCGTTTGCTGCAACTACTAATATTGCAATATCTGTTATTTGGGCACCTCTTGCTCTCATGCTTGTAAAAGCTTCATGTCCCGGTGTATCTAAGAATGTAATTTCTCTTCCATTTACTTCAACTTTGTAAGCGCCAATATGTTGTGTAATTCCTCCTGCTTCTCCTTCTATTACATTAGTTGACCTAATTGCATCTAGAAGTGAAGTTTTACCATGGTCTACGTGTCCCATAACAACTATAACTGGTGGTCTTGAAATCAATTCTTCTGCTGCATCTTCACTATCATCAAATAGTATATCTTCTTCTTTTACAACTTCTTTCTTTATAGCTGTTACACCAAATTCTCCTGCTACTAAAAATGCTGTGTCAAAATCTAATTCATTATTTATTGTTGCCATTATTCCATAGCCTAATAACTTCTTAATAACTTCTGAACTTGTCTTCTTTAGCTCTGCTGCTAAATCTTTTACAGTTATTATTTCTGGAATTGTTATTTCTGTAAGCTTAAATATTTTTTGTTTGTTTCTTTCTTCTTCAGAACCATTTTTTTGGTTCTTTTTCTTGTTCTTTCTACCTCTACTAGTAGACAAATCGTAGTAATCATACATACTACCTTCATTAAACATATGAGATAATTTATTTTCTTTTGTAAGGTTTCTTAATTTATCTTTACTTATATCTGTGTGGGCGTTTCTCTTATTCTTTTGAGGTTTTTTAGTCTTATCCTCTGCTCTATTTATTTTCTGTTTGTCTATGGCTTTGTTCGCGTATTCTCTTACACTTTCTTTTTCTGGAATCTCTGAACTCATTATATTTTTAATGTTCTTTTCAATTCCTTTCTCATCAAGTGGTCTTCTTGTTTTGTTGAAATTATTATTTCTATTTTCCCTATTATCTCTACCAAAGTTATTATTTCCTCTATTTTGATTTCTATTATTTTGGAATCTATTATTTTGATTATCCCTTTGCTTAAAGTCATTAGGTCTTCTATCTTCTCTTTTATTTTTATCAAAATTTTTATTATTGTGTTGTATTTTTGGTGTTTCTTCTTTTTTCACGATTTCTGCTACTTCTTCCTTCTTTTCTGATACTTTTTCAATTTCTTTTTTTACTTCTTCTACTTTGGTTTCTTTCTTTACTTCCTTTTTTTCTTCTTTTTTTGGTGCTATTCCAAACAATTCATTTACAGTCATTGGTCTAGTTTGTTTATTTCTGTAGACAATATTATAGTCTTTTTTTCTATTTTGCTCTATAAATCCAACATTTCTGTTATTCTGTTTTGGCTGTTCTTGTTTTTTATTTTCTTCATCATTTATAATAACTTCTCTTCTTATAATTACATGTTCAGTTTGTTGCGACTTTTTATTTTCCTTTTTCGGCTTATTTTCTTGCTTTTCTGTATTTTTACTAAAACTGCTCTTTATTCTATTAGCTGTTTCTTCATCTACTGCACTCAAATGACTTTTTACTGTTATTCCAAGCTCTTCCGCCTTTTTCAAAACCTCTTTACTATTTAAATTTAATTCTTTTGCTATTTCATGTATTTTTATATTACCCAATAGCTTCACCCCCGCAAATTATTTTATATATCTCACTTGATAAATTTTTATCTTTTATTGCTAATACAGCTTTATTATTCTTACCTATTGTTTTACTCAATTCTTCTTTATTAGCATATATAGCAAAGTTAACTCTTTGCTGTTTAGAAAGAAACTCAAAATTTTCCTTTGTTCTAGCTGCAGCATCTTCAGAAACAATTACTAATTTTGCCTTTCCTCTTTTTATACATTCTTCAACTGCATCTGCTCCACATTCAACCTTGCCTGCTTTTGCAGATAATCCAATTAGACCTAATACCCTATTTTTCTGATTTGTCAACAATTACACCTCTTAATTCCATATATATATCATCATTAAGCTTACATTCTAGTACTCTCTCTAATCTCTTTGATTTTATAACCTTATCCAAACACTCTACTGAATCACAAATATATGCTCCTCTGCCTTCCATTTTTCCTTCTTTATCTATACATATTTTTTGTTCTTTATTTTTTACAATTCTTATCAAATCTTGTTTATTTTTCTTTGTATTACAACCCATACATGTCCTTTGAGGAATTTGTTTCATTTGCAATTCACCTACTTTACTCATTTTAATAATATATTTCTATTATTTAAATTTATTCTTCTACTTCTTCACTTTCTTCTCCATTTTGCATGTTTTGTAGCATTTCTCTAAATTGAGACTCGCTCTTTATATCTATTTTCCATCCAGTTAGTCTTGCAGCAAGTCTTGCATTTTGTCCTGATTTTCCAATTGCTAAAGACAATTGGTCATCTGGAACTATTACTTGTGCAGCCTTTTCCTCTTTTATATCTACTGCTAAAACTTTTGCTGGTAATAATGCTGCTGATATGTATATTGCTGGGTCTTCATTCCATTCTATAACATCTATTTTCTCACCATGCAATTCAGATATAATATTTTGTATTCTTAAGCCCTTTTGTCCAACACAAGAACCTACTGGGTCTATGTTTTCATTTGGAGAGTATACAGCAACTTTACTTCTACTTCCAGCATCTCTTGATACACTTTTTATTTCTATAACACCCTCATATATTTCTGGTATCTCAAATTCAAATAATTTTCTTACAAAATCAGGATGACTTCTAGATATTATAACCTGTGGATTTCCCTTTAATCCTTTTGTTACATCCATTACATAAGCTTTTATTTTATCATTTACTCTGTATTTTTCTGTTGGAACTTGCTCTTTTGCTGGCATTACACCTTCTAGCTTTC
The DNA here is from genome assembly GCA_964468015.1 of uncultured Clostridium sp. GTDB lineage: Bacteria > Bacillota > Clostridia > TANB77 > CAG-508 > UMGS1864. The sequence goes on from CAYXUA010000016.1 coordinate 7,928, forward strand.
CTAAGTCTACAATTACAACATTTTCATCTGCCTTTTGAATTATACCAGTTAATATTTCACCTTTTCTGTCATTAAACTCTGAAAATATAAATTCCCTCTCAGCCTCTCTTATTTTTTGAATAACAACTTGTTTTGCAGTTTGTGCAGCTATTCTACCAAAATCCTTTGGTATTATTTCTACATCTACTGTTTCCCCTAAATCAGCCTTCTTATTTACTTTCTTTGCATCTTCTAAAGATATCTCTAATTTACTATCAGTTACTGCCTCAACAACTGTTTTTACTGCAAATACTTTTATTTGTCCGTTTGCTTCATTAATAGCAACTTTTACATTATCTGCTGAATCATAATTTTTCTTATATGCAGTTACTAATGATGTTTCTAGTGATTCTAGTAAGTATTCCTTTGAAATCCCTTTCTCCTTTTCTAATTCTTCCATTGCATTTAGCAATTCTTTGCATTCTGATGCTTTCATTTTTTAATTCCTCCCTTACCATTTATATATAGTTTTCATTATTGCTATATTTTTTCTTTCTAAATTTACTTCATTATTTTCTGTTTCTAAAACTACAAGCTCATTATCAAAACTTTTTAATACTCCCTGATATACTTTTTTATTTTCAAAGTTCTTAAATAACTTAACCTCTATTTCACTTCCAATATTAGCTTCTAAATGTTCATCTCTTCTTAGTACCCTTTCTAATCCAGCAGATGAAACTTCTAAAAAATATTGTTCTTTTATATAATCTTTTTCATCTAATATATCATTAATAGCATTACTTACCTTTTCGCAGTCTTCTAAGCTAATTCCGTTTTCGCTATCAATAAAAATTCTTAAGTAATAATCTTTTGCTTCTTTTACATGTACAACATCAAAAAGACTATATCCTAAATCTTCTATAATAGGTTTAACTAAATTTTCAACCTTCTCCTCTAATTTCGTCAAGCCCTATTCCTCCCTCATACATTATTTAAGAGCAGGCTTTGTACCTGCTCTTCTAGTATTTTTTAATTGTGTAATAATTATACCTTAATTTTTTAAGTATTGCAAGAGTTTTTGTAAAATTTTCCTAAAATTATTGCCAAAATCCCCCGTCCCTATTGGCAAAATCACCTGTCCACATTGACACATCGACATTTTTCTACAAAATTTCTATTTTCTATTGTCTTTATCTAGAAAATCGTGTATAATATAGTTATATCAATTTTAAGGAGGAAAACAGCATGAAAGTAAAAATGCACAACACAGAACGGTTCTCTAAGAAGGATAATCTTTTGATTCCTTTGCCGCCCAATTTCTCTTTTGTTTCTGGAAGCCTTCACACTGGCTCCGCTTTGGTAATTAAGGATAATACCACTAAAAGTATTTATCGTTGGTTACCTAAAGAGGTAGCGATTGAGTTGATTAATACTAATCTTTCCAAACTCAAACGCGTTGTTGATGATGCCACTTATGAAGACGCCAAAAATCAATGTGAAAAATTGAAAGAGGACATCTTTGTTTGCAAAGCTGTGTTCCAAAAAATCACCAATCAGGTAGAAAGTTCTATGACTTTCAGACTTGTGTGATTTCTACTGCCCGGACCTATATAGGTCTGGGTTTTTTTTGCATATAAAAAGCAACAGTTAATTCTGTTGCTTCTTTTTGAGTTCCTATTCAGGTACTCAGTTTTGTGTTTCGGGTACTCTATCTTCTACTAATCTTATATGATTTGGAAAATAGAATCGGGTCTTATGCCCTTCTTTAAACGGAATTCTGTGTGCTTCATAAGCTTCAAAAAATGCTCTCTCTTCTTTGGTAAGCTCACAAGTAATAACTTGAACATATTGTCCTTTTTGTTCTTGTCCTGTGATGTCCAGAGAATCCACTTTTTCTACAAGCTCAGACATTTTCAGTATTTTTTCTTCTTTTGTGTACATTCCGTATGTACCCCCTTATAAAGTATTGTAATTATATTACATAACTAATTATACAATATTTAGTAACATTTGTCAATTGTTATTTTCCATTTCTTGTAAACAAATAGAAGCCTCATTTATCAATTTAACAAGACTTCTACTTTTCTTTATTTAACTAGCATCTTCTCTCACATAATATCATTATTATTCTTATTACTATTAAGATAAATAGTATTATTGCCAACACTATTATTGCCGCCAATGCCGATAGTATAATTGATGAAAATACTGCTCCTATTATTAGACCTACTGTAAATGCAAATAATGCAATTAATATTGCTAATACTAACCATCTACAGAAGCAACTTCTATCACAGCGATCACAATTCTCTCTTCTCTGGCTATGGCAAGTTATGTTTATTTGTGGCTCCATATATATCAACCTCCTACTCGAGAATGACTATATATTATTATATGTTGGCTTCACTTTTTATGTTACATTCCCATTATAGAATATCCGCAATCTGAGTATATTACTTGGCCTGTAATGCTTGAAGACATATCACTAAATAGGAATGATACTACATCTCCTACTTCTTCTTTTGTTACATTTCTTTTTAACGGTGCTCTTTCTTCTACTACTCCTAGTATTGAACCAAAGTCTTTTATTCCTTTTGCTGATAGTGTTTTTATTGGTCCTGCTGATACTGCATTCACTCTTATTCCTTTTTCCCCTAAATTATATGCTAAGTATCTTATACTTGTTTCTAGTGCTGATTTTGCAACACCCATTACATTATATCCTTCTAATACTTTAGTTGAACCATAATATGTTAGTGATACTAAGCTTGCATTTTCATTTAATAATTCTAATTCCATTGCTATTCTGCTAACTGCTACAAATGAGTATGCACTTATTTCGTTTGCATGTGCAAAGCCTTCTCTTGATGTCTTTATAAAATCTTGTCTTAAGTCTTCTGTATATGCATGTGCTATGCTGTGTAATATACAATCTACTTTTCCATATTCGTTTTTTATTTCAGTTAATACTTCTTTTATAGATTCATCTGTTGAAACATCACATTGATATGCTTTTGCTTGTGGTATTTCTGATATTAGTTCCATTACCTTTTCTCCGCTATCTGTTACATTGTATGTAAATATTATGTTTTGGGCTCCATTTTTATATGCAGACATAGCTGCTCCCCATGCTATACTCCATTTATTTCTAATTCCCATTATTAATACGGTTTTATTTTCTAAATTCATTTTTATACCTCCAAATTTACATATTTCTAAATTTTTCATAACGCTTTTGTAATAATGCCTCTATATGCATATTTTCATATTCTTTTGTAAAATCCCCTATTTCTTGTTTTATTTTTTCAGACATGTATTCCAAATCCTCTGCTGCTCCACCTTTTGGTTCTTCTAATATTTTATCTATAACATTTAATTCTAAAAGATCTTCTGATGTCAGTTTCATTTTTTTTGCTGCTTCCTTCGCTTTTGAGCTATCTTTCCATAATATACTTGCATATCCTTCTGGGGATAATATTGAATATATTGCATTTTCTAACATTACTATTCTATCTCCAACTCCTAATGCTAGTGCTCCTCCGCTTGAGCCTTCTCCTATTACAAATACAAGTATCGGGGTTTTTAGCCCAGACATTTCCATTAAGTTTCTGGCTATTGCTTCTCCTTGTCCTCTTTCTTCTGCTCCTATTCCCGGGTAAGCTCCTTTGGTATCTATAAATGTTATTACTGGTCTATGGAACTTTTCTGCCTGTTTCATAAGTCTTACCGCTTTTCTATATGCTTCTGGATTTGGCATTCCAAAGTTTCTTTCTATATTTTCCTTCGTGCTTCTTCCCTTTTGTTCTGCAATTATTGTATAGGCTTTTCCTTCTAAGCTCGCAATTCCTCCTACTATTGATTTATCATCTCTAAAGTTCCTATCTCCACTAAATTCTATGAAGTCATCAAATATATTTTCTATATATTCTAGTGCAGTAGGTCTAGATGGCATTCTGGCTAGTTTTACTTTCTCCCATGCATTATTGCTATTTTCCATCTGCTTCCCCTCCTTTATGCATTACGAGTATTTTGTTTAGTGTTGATTTTAAATCTCTTCTATGTACTATTTTATCTATGAATCCATGCTCTAGTAGGAATTCTGCTGTTTGAAAGCCTTCTGGTAGTTCTTGTTTTATTGTTCCTTTTATTACTCTTGGCCCTGCAAATCCTATCATGGCATTTGGCTCTGCTAGTATTATATCTGCCAAACTTGCAAAACTGGCTGTTACTCCTCCATAGGTTGGGTCTGTTAGCACTGATATATATAGAAGTCCCGCCTCATCTAGCTTTTTTATTGCACTTGATGTTTTCGCCATTTGCATAAGTGATACTATTCCCTCTTGCATTCTTGCTCCACCTGATACAGAAAAAATAATTATTGGTAACTTTCTTTCTATCGCTTGTTCTATTGAATATGTTATTTTTTCTCCAACTACATATCCCATGCTTCCCATTAGAAAATTAGCATCCATTATACATATTACTGCCTTTTCTCCTTTTATTTCGCCTATTCCACATAGTACAGCTTCTTCTAATCCTGTTTTTTCTCTTAGGGTTTCTATTTTCTTTTCATAATCTTCTAAGCCAAGTGGATTTGAAATTCCTAGTTCTAGCTTAAATTCTTCGAAGGTTTCATTGTCTACTATTTGGGCTAATCTTCTTCTACTTGATAGTCTAAAATGATTGCCACAATTATAGCAAATACTAAAATTATTATGTAGGTCTTCTTTATATAATATTTCTTTACATTTATTGCATTTTACCCATTTTCCAATTGGTATATCTGCTCTTTTTTCGTTTTCCTCTTCTGGTAGATTTGTTTTTCTTATTTTATCTATTATCAATATAATCACCTAATTTTTTACTAATAAATGATGTGTCAAAATTTCCTTTTATGAATTCTTTATTATCTAGTATTTTTAGTAGGAATTCTATATTTGTGTCTATTCCATCTATAACACATTCTTCTAACGCTCTTTTCATTTTTGCTATTGCCTCTAGCCTATTTGGAGCATATACTATTATTTTTGCTATCATAGAGTCATAATTTGGTGGTATTCTATATCCACTATATACGGCTGTATCTACTCTTACACCATTTCCTCCGGGTAATAGCAATCCTTTTATTTCTCCGGGACATGGCATGAAGTTCTTTTCCGGGTTTTCCGCATTTATTCTACATTCTATACTATGGCCCTTTACCTGTATATCTTTTTGAGTTATATCTAACTTTTTTCCTGATGCTATTTTTATTTGTTCTCTTACAATGTCTATTCCAGTTATCCATTCTGTTACTGGGTGTTCTACTTGAATTCTTGTATTCATTTCCATGAAGTAGAAATTCTTATCTTTATCCACTAAGAATTCAATAGTACCTGCATTTGTGTAATTTGATGCTTTTACAGCATCTAAAGCAGCTTCCCCCATCTTTTGCCTTAACTCTTCATCTAGTATTGTTGATGGGCTTTCTTCTAGCACTTTTTGATTTTTTCTTTGCATTGTACAATCTCTTTCACCTAAATGAACACTATTTCCACATTCATCCGCTAATACTTGTATTTCAACATGCCTTGGATTTAAAATGTATTTTTCTAAATAAATTTCGTCTTCATTAAAAGAGGCTTTGGCTTCTTTTTTTACTAGTTTATATGCATGTTCTAGTTCTTCTTCTTTGTTAATAAAACGTATTCCTTTTCCGCCTCCACCATTTGAAGCTTTTAGCATTATTGGATATCCTATTTTGCTAGCTATTTCTTTTGCTTCTTTTAGAGTTTTTATTTTTCCGTCTGAACCGTGGTATTACAGGTATTCCTGCTGTTTTCATAAGTTCTTTTGCATTTGATTTATTTCCCATTAGTTCAATTATTTTAAAGTTTGGCCCTATGAATTTTATATTACTTTCCTCACACATTTTAGCAAATTTTGCATTTTCTGAAAGGAAGCCGAACCCCGGATGAATACTGTCTGCTCCTGTTAAACATGCCGCTTCTAATATATTTTTTATATTTAAATAACTTTTATTAGATGGGGCGGGACCTACACATATAGCTTCATCTGCAAGCTTTGTGTGTAAAGCCTCTTTGTCCGCTTCTGAATATATTGCTACTGTCCTTATCCCCATTTCTCTACAGGTTCTAATTATTCTAACTGCTATTTCTCCTCTATTAGCTATTAAAACTTTTTTTATCATCTTTTTCTCCTTTTATTAAACAATTGCAAAGGTAAGTTCACCTTTTACAGCTATTTTTCCATCTACTGTTGCAATAGCTTCTCCTACTCCTATTGGTCCTTTTCTTTTGATTATTTTTACTTCTAGTTTTAATCTATCTCCCGGCACTACTTGTTTTTTGAATTTCAATTTGTCTATTCCTCCAAACAAGGCATTTCTTCCCTTGTTTTCTTCTTGTGAAAGTATTGCTACTGCTCCTGTTTGAGCTAGACTTTCTACTATAAGTACTCCTGGCATTATAGGGTTCCCAGGAAAGTGTCCTTTAAAATATGGCTCTTCTTCTCTTACATTTTTGTATGCTATGCAGCTTTCTCCTGGTATGTATTCTTCTACTTCATCAATCATAAGAAATGGAGCTCTTTGTGGTATTATTTCTTTTATTTGTTCTTGATTTAGCATTTGGCCCTCCTATTTTATTTTAAATAGTTTTTTTCCATATTCCACTATTTCTTCATCTTTTACAAGTATTTCTACTATTTCTCCATCTGTTTCGGCTTCTATTTCATTCATTAGCTTCATTGCTTCTATTATGCATAATTTATCGCCTTTTTTTACTTTTGTTCCTACTTCTACAAAAGGCTTTTCTGTTGGGCTTGGTTTCGAATAAAATGTTCCCACCATAGGAGATGTTACGTATTTTGCTTCTTCATCCGGTTTTATTTGAGTTTTATTTTCTGTTTTTACATTATTTACAATTGTTGTTTCTGCTGCAGGTTGTATTACTGGTTGTGCTTCTGTTTTACTTCCCCCATCTTTTTTTATCTTTATTTCAGTCCCATCTGGGAATTTTATTGATATTTCATTTAATTTTGATTCTCCCATATCATCCATTAATCTTTTAATCTCTTTATATTCCATATTCTATCCTTTCTACTCAACATATTTTTTTAATATAATACTGCTGTTGTGTCCTCCAAAACCTAAAGAATTTGACATTGCATAATTTATTTCTTGATTAATTCCTTTGTTTGGTACAATATTTAAATCACATTCTTCATCTTTTACTTTATAACCTATTGTTGGAGGTATGAATTTATCTTGAATTCCTTTTATACAAGCAATTGCTTCTACTGCTCCTGCTGCTCCTAATAAATGACCTGATGAACCTTTTATAGAAGATACTGCTAGTTTATATGCACGCTCACCAAAAGCCGTTTTTATTGCTGCTGTTTCATATTTGTCATTCATTGGTGTTGAAGTTCCATGTGCATTGATATAGTCTACTTGTTCTGGTTCTATATTAGCATCCTTCATAGCATTTTCCATTGCTCTTGCTCCACCTTGACCATTTGGTGCTGGTGATGTTATGTGGTATGCATCTGAAGTTGCCCCATACCCACATATTTCAGCATATATTTTTGCTCCTCTTTTCTTAGCATGCTCTAATTCTTCTAATACAATAATTCCAGCGCCTTCTCCCATGATAAATCCACTTCTTTCTTTATCAAATGGAATACTTGCTCTTGTTTTGTCTTGTGCTGTTGATAGTGCTTTTATGTTTTGAAATCCTGCTATACCTAGTGGTGTTATTGCAGCTTCTGTTCCACCTGTGAACATTACATCTTGGTAACCATGTTTTATAAGTCTATAACATTCTCCAATCGTGTGGGTTGCTGTTGCACATGCTGTTGATATTGCAAAACTTTCTCCCATAGCTCCAATATCAATAGACACATTACCTGTTGCCATATTGTTTATTGAAAGTGGTATAAACATTGGTGTTACTCTATCTGGTCCTTTTTCTATCCATTCCATCTTTTCTTTTTCAATTGTAGTAAGTCCACCTATTCCAGAGCCTATTGATACTCCTATCATAGTTTTATCTTCTTTTTCCATATCTATTTGGCTATCTTTTAAAGCTTCTCTTGCAGCTACCATTGCAAATTGAGTATATCTATCCATCCTTTTTGCATCTCTTCTTCCAAAATATTCTTCTGGATTAAAATCCTTTACTTCTGCTGCCAATTTTGCTTTATATCCTGTTGTGTCAAATAATGTTATTTCATCAATTCCACATTTTCCTTGTTTTATTGACTCCCAAAATTCTTCTACATTTTTTCCTATTGGAGTTATTGCTCCCATTCCTGTTACTACTACTCTTCTTTCCATTTTTACCTCCTAAATAATCATTCCACCATCTATATTTATAACTTGACCTGTTATATAACTACTATCCTCTGAAGCTAGGAATTTAACAACTTTTGCTACCTCATTAGGTGTTCCCATTCTTCCTAAAGGAATTTGGCTGAATATGTTTTCTTTTACACTATCACTTAAAACTTCTGTCATTTTTGTTTCTATAAATCCTGGAGCTATTGCATTTACTCTTATGTTTCTAGTAGCAAGCTCTTTTGCAAGACTTTTGGTAAATCCTATTATTCCTGCCTTTGATGCTGCATAATTACTTTGTCCTGCATTTCCAGCAACTCCTACAACAGATGAAATATTTATTATGACTCCACTTCTTTGTTTTACCATGCATGGCACTACATTTCTTGTTACATTGAAAGTTCCACATAAGTTAATATCAATTACTTGATTAAATGCTTCTTTTTTCATTCTCATTATTAGTCCATCTTTTGTTATTCCTGCATTGTTTACTAATACATCTATTCTTCCTAATTCTGCTATTACTTTTTTTATCATTTCTTCTGTTTCTTCAAAATTTGAAACATCAGCTTTATAATATGCACATTTTACATTGTGGCTTTCTATTTCTTTTTTAAGTTCAGTCATTTCTTCTATTTCTGTTCTATAATTTATTGCCACATTGTAGCCTGCTTTTGCTAGCTCTATTGCTACCTCCTTTCCTATTCCTGTAGTTCCACCAGTTACTAATACAACTTTCTTTTCTTCCATAATTTCACTCCTTTGAAATTTCTTTTATTACATTTTTCAATGTTTCTACATCATTTATATTTAGTATTTTTACACTTTTATCCGTTTTTTTAACAAATCCAGATAATACTTTTCCAGGGCCTATTTCTACAAAAGTATCTACTCCATTATCTAACATTGTTTGTATACTTTCTTTAAATCTAACCGGACTTATTATATGTTTTGCTAATATTTCTTTTATATCGTCTTCGCTATTATACATTTCTGCATTTATGTTTTTTACAACTTTACATTTTCCTGTATTTTTTATTTCTAGGCTATCTATCTCTTTGATTAAAGCCATTGCAGCTTCTTTTAATTTTGTTGTATGAAAAGGACCTCCTGTTTTTAATTCTAATGCTAATTTGGCTCCTCTTTCTTTTGAAATTCGCATCGCTTCTAGTACTGCTACTCTTTCTCCTGAAATGGCAATTTGTTTTGGGCAATTATAATTTGCTGGTACAACAAATCCTATTTTACTTGATTCTTCACAAGCTTTTTCTACTTCTATATCTTCTAATCCAATTATGGCTGCCATTGCCCACTCACCTGCTGGTAGCAAGCTTTCCATTAATTCTCCTCTTTTTCTTACAATTCTTATTCCGTCTTCCAAACTTAACATATTTGAATATACTAATGCTGTATATTCTCCCAAGCTAAGTCCAGCAGATATTTCTGCTTCTATTCCATATTTTTTTAGTACTTCTAATATTCCAAGGCTCATTACTAATATTGCTATTTGGGTATTTTTCGTTCTTCCTAAGATTTCTTCATTTGAATTAAAGGTTATTTCATTTAAATCTATTTTTAACATTTCATTTGCTTTTTCATATATTTTTCTTACCTCTTCATATTCATTATACAAATCTCTTCCCATTCCAACATATTGAGCTCCTTGGCCTGGAAATAAAAATCCTATCTTCATTTTTTCACTCCTTTTCTAGATATTTATATATCAGTTTTGTGCTTTTTTCTATTAGTCTGAACAGTCAGTTTATGATTTTTTTGTGAATTTGTTAACATTTTGTATTTTTTGTGGTATATTGAATATAATGGAGGCGATTAATTATGAAAGAATTTATGAAAAAATATAGTAGAAATTCTTTACTTGTTTCTATTATATTAATATG
>CAYXUA010000017.1:0-17243 GCA_964468015.1 uncultured Clostridium sp.
TGCCGCTGTAGCTCAGTTGGTAGAGCAACTGACTTGTAATCAGTAGGTCGTCAGTTCAAGTCTGACTAGCGGCTCCAAATAAAAGTCAAGAGTTTTGAAATTATTCTTAATTCTTGGCTTTTAATATTATAAAAAAGGAAGAGATAATATGAAAACAGTTCTAATAACAGGAGCAGCTAAAGGAATAGGAGCAGCAATAGCAGAAGAGCTAGCAGTGAAAGGCTACCAAATAATAATAAACTACAAAACATCAGAGCAAAAAGCTCAAGAATTAAAAGAAAAATTAACAAACAATGGACTAAATGTGGAAATCTACAGAGCAGATGTAACCCAGAAAGAAGAAGTACAGAAAATGGTACAAGACATAATAAATAAATATGGAAAAATAGATATATTAATAAATAATGCAGGAATATCACAAATAAAACCGTTTGCGGACATAGAAGAAGAAGAATGGGATAATATGATAAACAACAACCTAAAATCAGTATATCTAGTAACAAAACAAGTAATACATAATATGATACAAAAACGAGAAGGAACAATAATAAACATAAGTTCAATATGGGGAATAACAGGAGGTTCATGTGAAGTACATTATTCAGCTGCAAAAGCAGGAATAATAGGTTTTACAAAAGCCTTAGCAAAGGAAATGGCATTATCAAACATAACAGTAAATGCAATAGCACCGGGAATGATTGAAACGGATATGAATGGTGAGCTAACATCAGAAGATGTAATCGAAATACAAAAAGAAATCCCATTAGGAAGGATAGGAAAACCAGAAGAAATAGCCAAAACAGTAAAGTGGCTAATACAAACCCCATACATAACAGGCCAAGTAATAAGAATAGATGGAGGCTGGGATATGTAAAAAATAAACACACATTATTTTATATAATGTGTGTTGTTTATTATTTAAATCAAATTTATATACTATTCTGCAATTTTTCTCTTATAATTGCCAGAAATAAGTTTTGGCACATAAACAATCAATTTATAGATTGCAAGCTTAATTTTTTTACTCCATAAATAAGATTTTCTCAATCTTCTATGAGTAGAAATTTCAGTATTTTCCTCGATAGCAATTAAAGAATTATCTATTTTTTCAATAGGAAATATATAATTATTGCCATCATTATTATCCCAAACATTAGCCCCATTTCTAAAACAGAAATTCAAAGACTCAAAATCTTCTAACTCAATCTCTGCTTGAAAACCTAATTCTGTTTTAACCATTTTAATTTCAGAAACATTTTCCCATAACAATCCAAAACCAAAATGTATATAAACTTCTTCAGAACCGTTTTGAAACAATTCTCCGATATATGATATTTTAACAGTAGTATTAGGTACTAATTTATCAGTATTAAAAAATATATTTTTAGACAATTCCATTATTATCTCTCCTTATTTATCTTTTGCTCTCAACATTATATTATTAAAATGTAATTTATTCAAGTGTTTTTTACAATATTTTTCAAAAAACTACACTAAAACTTTTCCCAATATAGAAAAGTCGTCATTTTCAGTAATCTTAACATCTTTAAAACTCTTATTAGTAGCTTTTAATGTAATTTGACCGATTTCTAGAATGGAATTTTCTAATTAAAAATTCACCATTCAAATAAAACAAACCGAAATCTTTATTATCAAGTAAAGTATTAAATTCAATAAAAGCATAATCTCCACTCTTTAAAGTAGGTTCCATAGAATCATCTGCAACTTTTAAAGCAATAGCAGAACTTGGAACATTAGAAGGGCAAGGAATCAAAGCAGACATACTATCTACAGCAATTACTTTATCATAAGCAATGTAATTAATAAATCCATAAGTTTCTTGCTCTTCATTAAGAGTTTTTCCATAAGTATACATTAAAGCTTGATAAGGAGTATCTAAAGCTTTACATATATTTTTTAAAGCATTTTGACTAGGGTTTCTTTCTCCTTTTTCAATATGAGTCAAATGCCCAATATTAATGCCAGTGCGTCTAGCTAATTCAGTTTTGGTAATTCCTTTTTCTTTTCTTATTTTTGCAATCATATCACCTATCATAAAATCTCGTCTCCTTTAAACATTTTGGTATATTATATAAGAAAAATCGACATTTGTCTAGTAGTAAATATAAAATTTGCCAAAAAGTATTGACTTGTCAATTTAATATGTGTTATCATATTGTCATACAGGCAAATGAAAGGAGGCATATGCAAATGTATAATAATAGAATGAAGCAAATTCGAAAAGAAATAGGAATGACTCTAGAAGAGTTATCATCAAAAACAGGTATTTCAGTAGGATACCTAAGCCATTTAGAACGCGGAACCAGAGAAAACCCAACCATTTGTGTAATGGATAAAATTGCGTATGCATTAGGTAAAAGTTTGTTAGAAGTATTCTTTAGCTAGAATAATATATTAGGCAATAGAATAAAATAAAAATAGCATATAAAAATACTAATATAATTAATATCGAAATATTGAAAAATATGTAAAAATGTGTTAATATCTTTTTAAAAGAAGAAGTACATGTAAAAGTAAGGAGAAAACAATGGTTGAAAAAGAAAGAAACACAGAAGAAGTCAATGAAAAAATAGCAGAAGAAGTAGTAAAAAAAGAAGAACCAAAAGAAATAGACCAAAAAGTAAAAGAAACTTCAAACCAACCTAAGGAACAACTAGAAGGAAAAACACAAGAAACAAAAGAAGAAAAAAAAGTACAGGAAAAAAAATACAATAGATACGAAGAAAACTTATCAAAAAACCACAATAATAAATGGGTACTAGCTTTATCAATATTAGGTATTATAATACTAATAGCTGTACTTTTCTCCACAATGTTCGCACTTGCCAATATGAATAATACAACTATATTAGATGGAGTGTCTGTTAAAGGGATTGAACTAAAAGGATTAACTAAAGAAGAAGCAACGGCAAAAGTAACAGAACAATTAACAAAAGAGCTAAAAGAAAATATAGTTTTAACCTATCAAGAATATTCCACAACAACAAATGGAGAACAAATAGAAGCAAGTTACAATATAGAACAACTAATAAATAAGGCATATAGTGTAGGAAGAGCTGGAAATATATTTCAAAACAATTATGAAATATTAAAATGTTTAATAAGTGGAATAAATATAGAACCAGAACTTAGCTATAATGAAGAACTATTAGACAATGTAGTTTCAGATATTGACACAAAGATACCAGGAGCATTAAAAGAATATAGCTATTATACAGAAAATGGGAGTCTAATAATAACACCAGGAAAACAAGGAATAGCCGCACAAGGAGAAAGGTTAAAAAAGCAAATAAGTTCAGCTATTGCTAGTACAACAGAAGAAGACAATACAATACAAATACCAACCCAAATAGTAGAACCAAGCCCAATAGATATGGATAAGATACATGAAGAAATATATACAGAACCACAAAATGCATATTACACAACAGAACCATTTACAATATATCCACATGTAGATGGAGTAGACTTTGCCATATCAATTGAAGAGGCAAAAGCGATGCTAGAAACAGAAGCAGAAGAATACACTGTTCCACTAAAATACACATCGCCAGAAGTAACAACAAATCAAATAGGAACAGAAGCGTTCCCAAATTTATTATCAACATTTAGCACAAAATATGATATAACAAATAAAAATAGAAGTAACAATTTAGAACTAGCAGCAGAAAAAATAAATGGAACAATACTAATGCCAGGAGAAGAATTTTCATACAACAAAGTAGTAGGAGAAAGAACCATTGCAGCAGGATATAAAGAAGCGAAAATATACTCAAACGGAAAAATAATAGATGGTCTAGGAGGAGGAATATGTCAAATATCTTCAACATTATATGATGCAGTACTATATGCAAACTTAGAAGTAACCTCAAGAAGAAACCATCAATTCACAACCTCATATGTAGCAGCCGGACTAGATGCAACTGTAGTATATGGAAGCACAGACTTTAAATTCGTGAATAATAGAAAATATCCAATAAAAATAGTGGCAGAAGTAAAAAACGGAATAGCAAAAATGGATATATATGGAGTAAAAGAAGAAGTAGAATATGAAGTAAAATTAGAACCAGTAGTATTAAGTTACATACCGTACAAAACACAATATGTAACAGACACATCACTTGCTAGCGGACAGCAAGTAGTAAAACAAAAGGGTTCAAATGGATGTAAAACAGTAACATATAAATATTTATTACTAAATGGGAGCATAATAAGTAAAACGGAAATATCAAGAGACACGTATAATGCAGTACCCAAAATAGTAAATGTTGGTCAATAATGTCAGAAAATGTCGAATAGTAGTTGACCAAACTGAAAAGCTGTGATATTATATGCGTAATGTGTCGAAAAATGTAGAAAAGGAGGAATAAAATAATGAAATCGACAGGTATAGTAAGAAAAGTAGATGAACTAGGAAGAGTAGTTATACCAATAGAATTAAGAAATAACCTAGGAATAAAAGAAAAAGACCCAATAGAAATATATGTAGATGGGTCATCAATAGTCCTAAAAAAATATCAACCAAACTGCATATTCTGCGGAGGAACAAAAAAACTAGTAGAATATAAAGGAAAACTAGTATGTTCAACATGTTCAAAGAAAATAGAAGAAGCACTAAAAAGTGATGAATAATATGAAAGAGGATTTCCAAAAGAAATCCTCTTTTTATGCTATATAAAATTAATTAATAAAATGCTTATAAATATCATTTTTACTAACATTTCTATCCTTCGCAATCATCTTAATAATATCTTTTTTAGAATAGCCTAAATTCTTATAAAAAGCAAAATGATTTTCAAGACTACCATTATTCAAACTCTCTACAACTTCATCATTATTATTCAAATTACCCTCAACAATAACAACAAACTCACCCTTAGGTTCAGAAATACTTTCTAAAATTTCATCAACATAACCATAAACAAAACTTTCATGAATTTTAGTAAGTTCACGAGCAAGAGCAATTTTTCTATTTCCCAAAACCTCCTTAATACAAGAAAGAGTAGCAATAAGCTTATGAGGAGCTTCGTAAAAAATAAGAGTTTTATCAATATCATACAGAGAAGAAAGTTTTTTCACTTTTTCACTCTTATTAGCAGGTAAAAAACCGATAAAGCAAAACTCCTTAGCAGAAATACCAGAGCAAATAAGCCCAGAAATAAGAGCGCAAGGTCCAGGAATAGGCACAATAGTAATTCCCTCAGAAATAGCAACATGCACAAGCTCTTCACCGGGATCGGAAATAACAGGAGTCCCAGCATCAGAAACAAGAGCAATATTATGCCCAGCCTTCAACTTTTCCACAATAGAATCACTCTTAAAAATTTCATTTTCTTTATAACAACTAATAAGCGGCTTAGAAATCTCTAAATGATTAAGTAACTTCAAAGTATGCCTAGTATCCTCAGCAGCAATAAAATCCACAGATTTAAGCACATTAATAGCTCTAAGTGTAATATCCTCCAAATTACCAATAGGAGTAGAAACCAAATACAAAGTACCAAACATATAAATCACCTCTTCTTAAATTTTATTATAAATCTTCAAAATGTCATCAGTATAAGAACCATCATTATTATACACAATCAAAGGTTTAGACACCTTCAAAAAAGCATTACCATTCTTAACAGCCTTAATTAACAATAAATTAGGTGCCTTGTCAGAAAAAGGTTGAACAAACTGTAAAATCTTAGGTTCTAAATTGAACTTACGAAGCAAACTAATAATATCCACAAGCCTATCAGGTCTGTGAACCATATAAAAAGCACCACTATTATTTAAAAGCCTAGCGGAAACACTTACAACATCTTCCAAAGAACACAAAACCTCATGTCTAGCAATAATCTTTTCCTCGCAATCATTAACTAGACCACAGTTAGCCTTCATATATGGCGGATTACAAACAATAGCATCAAAAGAACCGCACGCAAATCTTCTGTTAAGCAAATTCAAATCCAAATTCAAAACCTCAATCCTATCCTGCAATCCATTAAGCTCCACAGACCTAGCAGCCATATCAGCAATTCTCTCCTGAATTTCCACAGCGTAGAATTTCTTAGCATCAGTCTTTCCAGAAAGCAAAATGGAAACAATCCCATTACCACTACACAAATCACAAACAACACTATTTTTCTTAATCTCCTTAGCAAAATCCGAAAGCAAAACTGCATCAATCCCAAAACAAAAACAAGAAGCAGACTGAACAATTTTAAGTCCCTTAAACTCCAAATCATCAATTCTCTCATCACCCAAAATATTAATATCCATAAATTCACCAATCCAAAAAAATCAAAAAATCCTAAAAAATCCCAACTCTCCAACATATAGAGTAGAGTTTAAGGATAATATTATAAATAAAAAGTATGTCCGGACAGCCCTTTGAGGCGGGGGAATACCCGTGAGCTTGGGAGGACATACTTTTTATTTATAATATTATCCTTAAACTCGGCCCCACTAAAAAGAGAAAAACCCGCACATCTCAAAAATCTCCACATATTATATAACAAAATGTGCAAAAAGTCTAATAAAAGGAGATGAAAAAGTGGATAACTTATTCTTATCAAACAACCAAAGAGGAGAAGAAACCAAAAAAAGCAAATTCAAGAAGCACAAAGACCAAACAATACAATCACTAAAAGAAGTAGAACACTTCCTAAATCAAACCCAAAAAGCCATAAAACATTTCAAACTATTCAAAATATTAAAATAAACTCTAGAAAAACTAGAGTTTATTTTCGAACATGGTCACAGAAAGTCGTCATCGTCATTGTTAAAATATGACCAAATAGAATAAAGCAGCACAACATCCAAAAAATACTGAAAGCGAGAATGCCCTCCCTGAGGATTTTCAATCAGAGATCTAGTCGTCTGGTTAGACTTAGAATGTTTAATTGATTTAGAAGGTCTATCAACAACAAAAATGCAAGCCATAACAATGACAAAAGCAATCCATTTTTCAGTATCAGAATGCACATGTTCAGAAGGACGGTTGAAAAAATAAACAAATACCGCCACACTTACAATGCTCTGAATTATCCAAGACCGAACACCATGTTCATACAGTTTTACCAAAATAAATGTAACCATAAAAAACAGTACAATAAGCATAAACGTTGAGTAAATGTACTCTAACATGGTAAAACCTGCCTTTCATATAAATTTAACGCACAACAATTATACCATAAATTTACATAACAATCAATTATTTCCTAACAAAAGCTGAAGATAGTGAAAAATCACATCCAGAAAAACTAGAACTCTCATTACCATCAATCAAAAACTTAACGCTATTAACCTCAGTAAGCTCAGTCAAAGTATTAACAATAGAATACACCATATCACTAGCAACTGTAGCATCAGTAGTAGAGCTAATAAAATGTGAAGACAAATCAAGAACCACTGTGTCACCGCTCAAACTAGCAGAATTAACAACAGTTCCAGAAGGAATAAGAGTTTCTAATCCCTCAACACTTGGCCCACCAATAAGCAAATTAACCAAAGTCAAATAAGGATTAGAAAGTAGCTCTTTAGAATCTATACTTCTACTTTCACATTGTAATTCATTAGAACTAGTTCCCTTAAAATACAATTTCACATATGTTTGCCTGAATTGCTCATCTGAAATCTCCTGCTGAGGAACATACTCATCAAAAGTAACATTATCACTATTAGACAACTGTTTAAAAATATAAAAACTAACACCAGCTAAAATAACAATAATAAGAGTAATCCCCAAAAACATTTTAAAACGCTTATTATCCATAGAAACCTCCTAAAAAACAATTTTATAAATAATATTAATAACAAGTCCAAAATAGAACCAACAAAGCAAATAAAAGCTAATCAAATAAAAAAAGCAGAAAAAACGACAATATATACAAAAAATATGCAATTCCCATTGTTTAATTCAAGAAAAAATGATAAAATATTACTATAAGACACATAAAAAGAGTTAGGAGGTAAAAATGCCAAAAAAACGAAATATCAAAAAGATATTAATAATAGCCCTAATTCTATTAGCAGCCATCATCATAGTAAGAACTTTAGTAGTACAAGCAATAGAAAGAGCAAATATGGAAACAAAGGTATATACCTCAGTAACAGACTTCAAAAGTATAAAAGAAATAGCAGAATACATGGGTTGCACATACATAAAACAAGAAAAATCAACAAGTGAAGCATATGACACAGACATATACCTAAAATTCAAATATGCCTTATACACAGACGAAGTAAGCAACGAGGAATATTACTACAGAATGATAGCTCTAATGCTTGGATACTTAAACTATCAAAACATAAGACTAATAGACCAAGAAAATGATGTAGTAATAGCAGTACAAGCAGACAGTCAAGAGCAAGAAATAACAAACTTATTAATAAATGGAAAAACAAATTACTTTGCAACACAAGAAGCACTAAAATCTATAGAACAATATCAAACCTTTGATATAGCAGAAATAGAAGTCCAAGCCCAAGAATTAAAAGAACTAATCTCAAAAGGCTGGGTAACAAAAGAAGTAAGCTTCGGAACAAAAGAAAGCAATTTTGATGACTATGATATATACTTCGAAGAAGGAATAGAAGTAAAAACAATAAATAAAAAAGTATTCAATATAGTATTCACAGAAAAATACGAAAAAGAAGTAGTAAATGGAATAAAAGTAAACACATCATTTGAAGAAATTAAAAAAATATTAGGAACACCTACATTTAGCCATGAAAACTATGTAGAAAACAGACAAAAAGATATAGGTTATATAGGATATAAGGGTAAAGATATATATATATTCTTTTCAGAAAACGAAATATCAATTTATAGAGTAGAAAAAACAGATACAACAACAGGGCTAGCAGATGCAATAAAAACATTTAACCAAGATGCAGAACTAAGAGCATTTATAAGCAAAATTACAGACATGTGGGCAGACTATGACTTCTATGGATATGATGACAACAATTTAATACTAAAATACTCACTAAGAGGAATAAAAATAGCATTTACACCTAGCGAATCAGGAGTATATGTATATAACAACTATAATGGATATATTGCAGACGGCGTAACAGTAGAAGAAATAACAGAAAATACAGAGCTAATACCTAAAAATGTAAATATGCAAATAGACGAAGACTTAGTAGATTTATATGAAGAAAATAGAATTATGATATATAACAATAGATATAAAAATATAGCAATGGATGCACCAGATTATGCAACACAAAAATTTAGTATAAGTGTTGGGGACGATGCAATATCATTTGTATCAGTATCTAGAGAATATCCTAATAGTATTGTAAACAAAAAAACAAGCATATTTATTAAATACTCAGACATAGAATTTATCTTTGATGATGATGAAAACAATATATATAAATATGATGCAACAACACAAAAATTAACTAATCTATCAGAAGACACAGATATATTAACAGTAAATAATAAAAAATTTCTTTGTTTAAAAGGAACAGGTATATATGCATATGACTTAGAAAACCAAACATTAAATCAAATATTACAATTCGAAAATGAAGTAACAGGAATATATGAATATGATGCTCAATCACTAATAATAGGAATTAAAAACATGGGAATATATAGATACAATACAGTATTAAATGAACTAACAACACTAGTAGAAGGACAAGCAGAATTTAATATAACAACAATATATGAAGATAAAGTATTCTATGATGACACATTAACAATAGTAAAATAAGAAGGGAGAAACAATGCAAAGAAACATTTTAAGCAAACTCAAAAAAATAATAATATCTTTACTAGCACTAATAATAACAATGCAAAGTGTTTGCTTTGCAGATTTTACTGAAGAACAGCAGGCGTTAATATTAGGATTTGCCAACCAAGTAGCCGCAATGGATACCGCATACACAGTAACTGATTCTAATGCATTAGCTATGGGATATCAACTAAAATCAACATATGGAACATATAGCAATAGAGGATATAGCGGAACACATATATGGCTTTGCTGTGCAACATGGGTTTCAACAATATTAAATAAATGCTTTAATATAGAAATATCAGGAAGAGATGGAACAGATGGATATGCACTACCAAGTGGATGGATTAATCCATTATTTAAAGAAGTAAGTGAGGCAGAACTAGAATGTGGAGACATAGTCCTATGGGATTCAGATGGTACATATTATGCACATATGGGAATGTATTTAGGAAATGGACAAGTAACAGACTGTTCACCAAGTAATTATAATCGGTAAAACCCAGGGTGGAGTATATGTACGAAACTTCTGGTCAGGAGAAAAATATCTACGCTATGCGCCAGATGCAACATCTGCAGATGGAACCTTAGTCCCAGGAGGACCAATAAATTCAGTAATTCAAGCTGTAAAGGACTGGATATACAAAAAAGTACCATTTAGAGTAGAAAACGAAAGCAATATAGATAAAGACAAAACTTTCGAATATCAAGGAATTGCAAAACTAGAATCACAAACAACAACAGAAGTAGGACAAAGCGAAGATAGCTGGAGATTTCCAATCATATCAGACCTTCTAGAATGGTTATTAAACTTTATATGCACAATTATAAAATCAGTATTTGTGGGATTTGCAACACTAGTGCAAGTACTAGTTACATACTACATAGATGCAGCATCAGGAGAAGATGTAAATACAAGACTATCAGATGGAATGATGGCATATTTCTCAAGTGGTGGACTAAAAGAAGACATAAGCAATTCAATCACAATGGAAAAAATCGTATACAACAAAGTACCATTATTAGATGTAGATGTATTTAATGGAAATGTAGCAGGAGGAAAAACACTAGATTCATCAAGTTTAGTAGTAATAATAAGAGATGTAGTAGCAAGCCTATATATGGCAATAAGAAAAGTATCAATAATAGCTCTACTTATAGTTTTATTATACTATGGAATAAAATTTGTAACCTCTGCAGTAGCTGAAGCAAAAGCAGAATACAAACAAAAACTATTAAACTGGGCAATAGCCTTCTTCATAGTATTTGGACTACACTACTTCTTAATAGCAGTAATGAAAATAAACGAAATTATAGTAAGCCTACTAAGCAATGTAGGAACAAATATAGCAAGTGAAATATCAGATGAACAATACTTCGATTTAGCAAATGCGATGCGTGAATTAACATATCAAACCGGAATAGTAAAAAGCATGTTATCAACATGCCTATATATGGCAATGGTATATTATTTAGTAAAATTCATAATTATATACTTCAAGAGGTTATTCGTAACAATAATACTAATATTACTAGCACCATTTATGGGAATAAAATTTGCCGTTGACAGACTAAAATTTAAACAATCATCAAGCTTTATAACATGGGCAAAAGAGTATATATTCAGTGTAGGAACACAAACAATACATGCATTGGTATACACAATATTCATAGGAATAACATATAACATAGCACTAGAAATGGATGTAGCAAAAATGGCAGTATGTGTACTAGCATTCATGTTCTTCAGATTTATGACAGAAGCAGAAAAAATGCTAAGAAAATTCCT
This sequence comes from uncultured Clostridium sp., assembly GCA_964468015.1. Lineage (GTDB taxonomy): Bacteria > Bacillota > Clostridia > TANB77 > CAG-508 > UMGS1864. Next base: position 11,554 of record CAYXUA010000017.1, read on the forward strand.
AAAACTAACAGGAGGACCAGTAAGCAATATTATAGGAGATGCAAAATCAACAGATATCAAAGATTTAATTGGATGGGCAGCTGTAGCTAGAATGTATAAATATACCAAGAAAATGGCATTGCCAGATTTAGTTAAGAAAAAATACGAAACTGGAAAACAGTTCATGAGTCATCATTTTGAAAACGAATATGTAAAAATGAAACGAAATGAATACATAGAAAAATACAATGAAGCATATAGACCAGATGGACAAGGAAGAAGAATTAAAGTTATTAGCAATATAGACAAACAAATAGAAGACGTACTAAAAGCAGAATTTAGACATAAGATAGACAATACATTAAGTGGAATAGCAACAAGCAAGACCATAGCTAAAAGTGCAGGAAGAATAGTAGTAGGTATACCAGTAACAATAGTAGAAGACGGATTGGCTACAGGACTAGTACTAACAGGAGGCTACACATTAGTAAAATCTTTAGGAGGCAAAATAACAGGATATAGGTCAACAAGTGAAATAGCAAAATACAGAGCTAAAGATGGAACATATCAAAACTTACAACTATGGGTAAATGCAAATGCAACAGCTAAAGTAGCAGAAGAGCTAAGAAAACAATATCTATATACCAAAGACGATACAACAGCAGAGAATCAAGCACACTTAGCACTATTACACCAAGCAAGAGCAACCGAAGTAGATATGCAATATGAAATAGCAAAACAAAAAGAGAAATTGCTAAAGGGAGCAGACGGAGTAGAAACAACAACTAAGATACAAAATGAATTAGCAAAAACATATACTAAGAAGTTAAGAAGAAGTGTAGAAGAAGCTATGAAAACTGTAGACAGAAAAGACATACAAAAACAAGTAAAAGATTACATGAAGAAAAACAACAAATACTCTCTAACAATGACAGATTTTGCATTAATTGCAGAAGGCTTAGAGGTACAAACAGCAAAAGGCGAGGCCATAGACGGATTAATTGATATTGAAGGATTAACAGAAAACGTCAAGAAAGAAACAATGGCAAAATTCATAAGCGAAGTAACAGAACAAGACGGTATAGGAAATCAAATAACACTAGATTCAGAAGTAATGGACAAAGTAGAAAACAGCATAAAAGAGAAAATGGAAAGAACAACAGATGAATCAGAAAAACAAAGTATGCTAAATGCAATGAAATGTATAGAAGATAAGAGACATGAAATAGAAGGCAGAGAAAAACTAAATGTATTTAGCAACTTAAGTCAAGAAGAACAGAAAAAAGTAAAAGGAATAATAGAAGAAGCAACAGACGAAAAATCAATAGAAAAACAAATAACAAGACTAAATAGAGACCAAATCATAGACACCATGAAAAAAGCGGTAGACCAAGATGGCTCTATAAAGAAAGAATCTCCTGCATTAGAAATAGAAGAATTTAAACCAATCATAAAACAAGCAGAAAAAATGAGAGACATAAATGAACTAGCAAGAGAAAGAGGCGAACAACCAGTTTACAAAGATGTAGGACAACTAGTAGAAAGCATGATAAAAAACTCAAACATAAGACTAGATAAAGAAACTAGCAATATAAACATCAGGCAGGAAGAAACAAATATTGGCAATAAAGAAAACATACGAAAAAGACTAGAACAAATTGACAGAAACAATAAATAAACTAAAAAACATAAGAGTGTGCATAAAAACACACTCTTATATAAATAGTAAGGCATATAAGAGGAGGAAAAATGAAACTAAACATAGTATTAGTAGAACCAGAAATACCACAAAACACAGGAAATATAGCAAGAACATGTGCAGCAATAGGAGCAAAACTACATTTAGTAAGACCATTAGGCTTTGATATAAGCGAGAAAGCAGTAAAAAGAGCAGGGCTAGACTATTGGGATAAACTAGAAATAGAAGAACACGAAAACCTACAAAAATTCTTAGAAAAATACTCTCCAAAGGAAAAAACAATGTATTTTGTAACAACCAAAGGACAGACTACATATGCAGACAAAAAATATACAAATGAACAAGAAATTTATCTACTATTCGGAAAAGAAACAAAAGGACTACCGGAAGACCTACTAAAAGAAAACATGGAAAATGCAATAAGAATACCAATGAGAGAAAATCTAAGGTCATTAAACCTATCAAACTCAGTTTCAATTGTAGCATATGAAGTATTAAGACAAAACGATTTTGAAAACTTAGAAGAAACAAGTAAATACTTTAAAAAATAGGAGAAAAGTAATGAATAATCAATTTCAAAGAACAGAAATATTAATAGGAGAAGAAAACTTAAACAAACTAAAAAAGCAAACAATAGCTATATTTGGAATAGGAGGAGTAGGCTCATATGTAGCAGAAGCCTTAGCAAGAACAGGAATAGGTAAATTTATACTAATAGACAATGACAAAATAGACATAACCAACATAAACAGGCAAATACATGCAACACACGAAGCAATAGGAAAACCGAAAGTAGAAGAAATGAAAAAAAGAATCCAATCAATAAATCCAGAAGCAGAAATAGAAACAATACAAGAATTTGTAACAGAAAACAATATACAAGAAATAACAAACAAACAAATAGATTACATAGTAGACGCAATAGACACCGTAAAATCCAAAATAGAAATAATAAAAACAGCAAAACAAAAAAACATCCCAATAATATCAAGCATGGGAACAGCCAACAAACTAGAGCCAACTAAGCTAGAAGTAACAGATATACACAAGACTAGAACCTGCCCACTAGCTAAAATAATAAGAAAAGAACTAAGAAAGCTAGAAATACCAAACCTAAAAATAGTATACTCAACAGAAGAGCCAAAACCATCAAAACAAAATCAAGATGGCACCAGAACATTAGGCAGTATCTCCTTCGTTCCATCAACCGCAGGACTAATAATAGCCAGCGAAATAGTAAAAGACATAATAAAAAAACAAAAAAATAAATAGTCTAGCACCAAAGCACTTTTCACTATTCATTCTTCATTATTAACTCTTACAAAGTAAGTATGGTGAGCCAGGAGGGATTCGAACCCCCGACCCCAGGCTTAGAAGGCCTGTGCTCTATCCAACTGAGCTACTGACCCATATCGAAACAACATAAATATAATAACACATACAAATATAATTGTCAATACCTAAAATAAAAAAATGGCGCACCTGGAGGGATTCGAACCCCCGACCTCCCGGTTCGTAGCCGAACGCTCTATCCAGCTAAGCTACAGGTGCAACAACAAAACTATTATAACTCCAAATAGCGAAAATGTCAATCCAAAAATAAAATATTAAGTTGACATAAGAATAGGCATAATGATATAATAGTAGGGTCAAAAATATTATCGAAAGGAGATTTGATTAAAATATGCCATACGATAAACGGAAACTAAATAAACAGGGCAAAGTTTTTATTGACTCTAGTATTACTTCTCATAGGTATTTTGACAAAATGAAAATAACATTGTCAAGAAAGTATGCAGAAATAATAACAACTAAAAAAGAAATTAAAAAATTGCATAAGCTTCTTGAAACAGTAGAAAAAACAAACTTTTCCACAATAAGCAATATTAAATGGCTATTAGAGCAATTTTCTAAAGATGCTAAATATAAGATTGTGGAAAAAAATAAAAATATTAAATTCTGTATAAAAAATAAGCTTCATGTAATTACAGCAAACACAAAGTTCTCAACTAAAATTAAACTAAAAGGAGGTAGTGTAGAGCTACTTACAGACAAATTGCAGAATGTAAGCAGAAAAGCCTGTGTAATAGATACATGTGCTTTTGGCGCAAAAGATGTTGAAAAAATTCTTGAAGGCTACAAAACTATATATGTACCTTCAATAGTAATAAGAGAACGGAAGAGACTAGGCAACAAAAAATGGCCTAACTTCGATTTAACACCAGTTTTTGTTAAAGAAGATCCTTCTCTTATAGCAGATGATAATATTCTAATCTTTTGCTTAGAAAACAATTTAGACTTAATCACAGCTGACAAAGAAATGGCTGCAAAAGCATATACACATGGTATAAAATGCAGATTATTGCCACCTTCAGATACGCATGGGCATGAAAGTAATAATATACATCAAACAGGAACGATTCCTAAAGTATCAAGTATCATGCCGAAAGTAGCAACACCAGCACCTGAAAAGACAGATGATAACAATGATGAAAACAGGTTACACACCAATAATCATCTAATAAGTTTTGGAAGAGAAAAAATAAGCAAAAAAGGTGACGCATTATTTTTCTCATCTAGTGCAATGTTCGATGAAATGGTTTATGTCATTAGAACTACAGGTGAAATTATGAAGAAATCAACTGCGGCCATAAAAGTAGAAAAAGGTGATATAATAAAACATTTCATGCAGAAATCCGAATTGAATACAATTTACTGTAAAATTAGCACAGTACAAACAGAGGGAGGAAAACTTAGAAATATGCAAAGCATTGCTATAAGAAATTCAATAGAAGGAATTAATAGCAACTTGCATTTCTCAGAACAAGAAAAAGAGTTAATAAAAGAAAAATATTTCTAATCAAATCAAAAAAGCAGGCAGATAATTCTGTCTGCTTTTTCTTGCAATATGAAATAAGATAATATATAATATATCACAAAGAATAAAATACGAGGAGAAACAGTATGAAAAAAGTAATGTTCATATCAAGCACAGGTGGACATTTAGATGAACTAATGCAACTAGAACCATTATTTGATAAATATGATTACCACATAGTAACAGAAAAAGATAAAATGACAGAAAAACTAAAAGAAGAATATAACGACAAAATATCATATTTAGTATATGGAACAAGAAATAAAATAATAACATACATATTTAAACTAATGTATAACTGCATATTAAGCCTAATATTATATATAAAATACAGACCCAAATACATAGTAACAACAGGAACACACACAGCAGGACCAATGTGTTGTATAGGAAAAATATTTGGCTCAAAAATAATATATATAGAAACATTTGCAAACATAAACAAAAAAACAGTAACAGGAAGATTAATATATAAAATAGCAGACTTGTTTATAGTACAATGGGAGGAAATGCTAGAATTATACCCAAAAGCAGTATTAGGAGGTTCAATTTATTAATGATACTAGTAATGTTAGGAACGCAAAAAAACGATTTTTCAAGACTATTAAAAGAAATAGAAAACTGCATAGATGACAAAACAATACAAGAGCCAGTAGTAGTACAGGCCGGTTCAACAAAATATAAAACAAACAAAATGAAAATTTTCGATCTAATAGCCAGAGAAGAGCTAGATAAAAAGAAGGAAGAAGCAAGCCTAATAATAACCCACGGAGGAGTAGGCTCAATAGTAGGTGCCCTAAAAATGAACAAAAAAGTAATAGCAGTTCCCCGACTAAAAAAATACGGAGAACATGTGAACGATCACCAAAAGCAAATAGTAGAAAACTTCGATAAACAAGGATATATCAAAGGAGTATTTGACATAGCAAACCTAAAACAAGAAATAAAACAAATAGATAACTTCAAACCAAAAAAATTCATAAGCAATACACAAAGTATAATACATATTGTGGAAAACTATATAGACACAAACTAAAAATACAACATAGTCCAAGAGAATTTTGTAAAATACAAAACTCTCTTTTTTGTATGACGGGCATGTCATAAATCTAGGGTGAAAGTCCCAAGAGGCGT
>CAYXUA010000018.1:0-16898 GCA_964468015.1 uncultured Clostridium sp.
ACTATATATTTTATGTTATTCACTAATTATTTTTTCTTCATTAAACGGTTAGTACGTTTACTTTTTAATATAAAAGATTCATAATTTTTGGTAACAAAAAGCAAAATTATAGAGGGTGTCCTAAAATAGGACACCCTCTTTTAGTGCGACATGCACGTCGCACTAAAAAAACAACTTACGAAACTATATTAGTTCGTAAGCTGTTATAAAGTGGAGCGGGTAGTGGGAATCGAACCCACGTAGCCAGCTTGGAAGGCTGGAATTCTACCATTGAACTACACCCGCATATTTAGTTGTTTTATTGTCCCCTGACAAGTATAGATTATAAACTATATCCACATCATTGTCAATACTTTTTTTAAAATTTTTTTATTTTTTCTTAGCACAATTTTATTTTTATATTTATACCCTTTTCAGCTTACTAGTAATAATTAATAATAGCAAATGGCAGACTCACTGCCTGCCATTATATTTTATTTGAATAAATATTCAAATAATCCTTTCACCTTATTTTCAAAACCTTCTTCAGTATCATTTGCAAAACGCACTACCTTAATATTCTTAGTCTGCGCTTCTACTTCATCTGCTAACTTTAGGTACTCTCTTTGCTGATTTATACTATTTTCAATATCAAATTTTTGGTACTCAAACTTATCCCTGCCTGCCAGACGCTCTTTGTATAAATTTTCATCTTCTAAGTAAAGTATTACTAAGTAGATTTCTAAATCCATTGCATCCAACTGGTCTAAAAAGTTTTTGTATGTTTCAGCAAATGAGTATTCCTTGTATCCTAGTCGTGCATATACTTCATCTGTAAAAAAGTTCCTATCATATACCATGACTGGGTCATCTGGTGAGCAACCTGACTTTATATAGTCAATTTCTCTTTGAAACCTTTTCGTTACCTTTGCAAGACCTGTTTTGGATTTGTCCTTTATTCCAGTAAGTCTGTGCAAATCTGCTGACGAAAGATTTTCTCTCAGATAATTGGTAAAAGTACTTTTACCTGCTCCTTGTGGTCCTTCTACAATTATTAATGTGTTTTTTTGCATGACTATTTCTCCTTCCATTTGGCTTTGAAATATTGGTAGATTTATTATTCTGTTGTTAAACTTCCTCCATATAAAGAGGTTATATAGCTCATATAATCAAATGGTTCCACTGTCTCTGGGTATCCATAGTCTTTTCCAAAAGTTTCTACTGTAACGCTTTCTATTACTGGTTTATTTACTGGTGTATCTGTTTCTGTTGTCTCACCAGTTTCTTCATCAGTTTCTACAACTGTTTCTAATGCTACTATTTGGTCTACTATATCCATTCCCTCTAATACTCTTCCAAAAGCCGCATATTCTCCATTTATTCTTGGAGTATCTTTTACCATTATAAAGAATTGTGAACCTGCTGAGTTGTATGATTCTTCTCTTAATGTATAGCTAATCGAGGTATAATTTCCTCTCGCCATTGCTATTACTCCTCTTTCTAGCTTTAATGTGTTGTCTGTATAGTTATTTGCCACAAATTCTCCTTTAATGCAGTATTCTTCATCACTACCTGTATCTGGATATAGGTCTTTTAAAGTAACTCCACCTGTTCCGTCTCCACTTTTATCTCCACCTTGTATCATGAAGTCTTGTACTACTCTGTGGAATGTCAAGCCATCATAATATCCATTTTGTGCTAGTTTTATAAAATTTGCCACTGTGTCTGGTGCTATATCTGGATATAGCTCTATTTTAATTGTTCCATAATCCTTAATATTCATTGTAACTATTGGATTTTGTTTGTTCTCTGTTAGCTTTTTGTAGTAACCAAATCCAAGTACTACACCTATTACTAATAACGCTATTAATAATACTATTAACCATGTTTTTGAACTCTTCATCTTGTTTCTCCTCTTTCTTAGGCTTATCGCCTTTTTATATTTTTGAATTATATATTTATTTTATATTTGTGTCAATATTATTTATTTTTTTCACACAAAATTCACTTATTTTATTCTACTACTATTGTTGGACGGAAACCAGCCCAATCATATTCTGTTCCTGCTTCACGTCCAAAAGAATATATTCCAGTATTTTCTTTTCTTGTTTTATTTGAACCACGTAATAGAAATGCATATTGAGATTCTATAAATGCTGAAACATCATAATTCCAAGATTTAAAATTAGTACCTACGACTCCCGTCCATGCTCCTGCACTAGTTTCATAGATTGCATCTCCATATCTTGTTGTTAGTATAGTGTAATTTCCATTTCCACTATCTTCGTTTTCTGCTTGTTTATATCTATCTACCAACTTTTCTTCAAATCCATTTAATATTTTTATTTCTTCGTCTATTTTTGTTGTAAGTCCTGCTGAAACATATTCCCCAGCTCCTCCACTCATATCGTATATGCCATAAACAGTTCCTGTTGTAGTTGCTAAAACTCCTTTTTCTGTATTATATGCATTTGCTACTCCACCAGCATTTTCTGCCTCGCTTACTGAATTAGCTGCATTTCCTGTTATGTATGTACTGCTATTGTTTACTGTAACTTCTGTTCCATTTCTGCCATATTTACTTTGTGTTAAATATGCTACTGCTCCCCATTCACTGTTTTTCATTAAATGTGTTACTGCATTTGTTGGTATTCCATAAATGTTTCCTTCTGCATTCATGTTTAAACAATTCGTAAATATATTTGATATTGTTATATATCTCCAACTTGTTACATTTGGAATCACCTTAACATTAAGGTTTGTTACATTTCCTCCTCCATAATCCAATTCTGGTGATGAACTACTAGCTTCGAATTTTGCTACCCAAAATCCTGTTAATTCTCTATCCCATCCACCATTTGCATAATTATTTTCACTTCCATCGGTAAAAGCAGGATGGACATTCCAATTTCCCTCTCCTGAAGAATTTATCATTTTGGTTGTTGTTTCATCTGTTGTTACATAGCTTATGTCTTTTAAGAATTTTACATTTATATTTCCGCTTATTCCTTCTCCACCATTGTGATAATTACTTGTTATTTGATAACTATATCTTGGTATCCATACAAACATGCTACCCATAGTTGTTATGCTACCATCTTCTGCAATTTCTAAGCCATCGCTAAGCATTACATTTGCCCATTTTCCTTCTGCATAATCATACCACTTACCTATCTCATTGTCTGATACTTTTTTCCAGTTTCCGTTTTCATATATTACTGGCACCATTCCTTCTGTTAATTCGGGGCTATTGCATGTTACTACTTCTACTGTTTTTATTGTTTCCCCGCCATTTCTATCTATCATCTTTACTGCATATGTTGCTGTTTTGGTTACACTAAAACTTGTCCCTTCAACTAGTTGCCAGTAACTTACTGTTACAGGTTCTGTTGTACTGTCTGTTACTTCTCCATAGTATATGTCTGAGCCATTTATTTGCTCATCATATATTATGTTTGTTATATTTACTGTTGTTGTTAATCCATAATTGTCCTTTTCTATTGTGAATTCTGGGGCTACTGTTGTTAGTCCACTATATTCTATTAGCTTTATTCCATTAGGTAGATTGTATTGATTATAATGTTTTACATCCTCGTATTCTATTGGAACTAATGAATATATTTCTCTTGTTTCTAAGTTTATTATTACTTCTTCCTCTATATTTGATATTCCTAATAACTCTAATTGCTCTTTGCCATAATATTTGAAACCTTGTATTGTTTGTCCATTTACTGCTACATTTATTTTCTCCTGAGTTGCTGCGTCTAAGTCAGTTAGTTCAATTCCTACTGTATCATAGCTCGTATTACCTTCGGCTATTTTTTTATTTATTACATTTACTCTTGATTGTATCATGTTCATTGTTGTTACATATCCTGTAAGCTCTGCATTTTTGTAGCTTGAATATCCTACATTTATTGCTGTTCCTGCTAATATCGCTAGAACTACTACTGTTATTACTAACATTATTAAAGTTATTCCTTTATTACTCTTCACCCTCTATTTCTCCTTTCTTTTGTAACTTACAAGACATACTTGTCATTACTTTTTCTTTCCTATATCATTATATTATCAAATACAAATTGCTCTTGCATTCTTTTCAATGTTTGCTTTATATTTAGTGCTCTTACTTCTCCAATTCCCTCTACTTTGTCTAACTCTTCTATTTCTGCTAATAATATATGTTGAAATGATTTGAAGTATTTTACTAGATTATCTACTATATTTGATGGAACTTTTGGCACTTTTCCTAGTATTCTATATCCTTTCGGATATACTGCTATTTCTTCATAATTTTCAAAATTTTCATAACCTAATGCTTTTGCTATTATATTTTCATTTATATTTATTGAGTATGCTCTTATTTCTTTTAGTGCATTTTCTGGTGCTTTCTTTTTAGAATTTTGAGCTATATAGTCTTTTATAATTAGCAATTCCTCTTCTTCTAATCCACCTATTAATTCATCTAGCTGCATTTGTACTAATCTTCCGTCTGTACCTAGCTCATATATACTCTTTTTTACTTCCTCTACAACCTTCATTACCTTCTCTACTCTTTGAATGCAGTTTATTACATTGTCTAATGTCACTATGTCGTTAAATTCGTATTCATTTAATACACTTAAATTACTATCAAATACCTTTTTATATTTTTCTAATATTTGTAATGCTTGATTTGCTTTTGTTATTATTTTTGATGTTTCTTCTATTGTATATCTTAGTTCTCCTTTAAATACAGTTATTATATTTCTTCTTTGTGATATGCTTATTACTAATTCCCCAGTTTGCCTTGCTGTACGCTCTGCTGTTCTGTGTCTAGTTCCTGTTTCTTGCGTTGGTATTGTGTGTGATGGCATTATTTGTGCATTTGCTAGTAAGATTTTTTTCATATCGCTACTTAAAACTATAGCTCCATCCATTTTTGCAAGCTCGTATAATCTGGCTGGTGTATAGTCTTCATTTATTTTAAAACCACCATCTACTATGTCCATTATATCTTTTGAATCACCTATTATTATTAAAGCACCAGTTTTTGCTTTTAATATATTTTCTAGCCCTTCTCTTAGCATAGTTCCGGGCGCTATTATTTTCAGTATCTCTGTTAAAACATCTTCTTTTTTCTGATTTTCTTCCAAAGTAATCACACATCCTTACTTTAAACCTAAAGCTCTCATTGCTTCATTTACATTTTTCACTCCTATTATATCTAATTTAAATTTTTCTTTCAATAGTTTTTTGTTATTTTCTGGAATGATACATGTTTTAAATCCAAGCTTTTCAGCCTCTTTTAATCGTTTTTCTATAAGATTAACAGCCCTTATCTCACCTGTTAATCCGAACTTCTCCTATTGCAACTACATCTTGCTTTATACTTACATTTTTAAAGCTAGACGCTGCTGCTAATATTATACCCAAATCCACAGCTGGTTCATTCACCCTTATTCCACCTACTACATTTAAATATACATCTTGGTTTCCAAGCATTAGCCCCGCCTTCTTTTCCAAAACAGCTATAAGCAAAGTTAATCTATTATAATCTACTCCATTTGCAGTTCTCCTTGGTAAACCAAATATAGTTTGAGAAGTTAATGCCTGAAACTCTAAAAGCAAGCATCTAGTCCCTTCCATACTAGCCACTATAATTGAGCCTGATGGATTATCTTCTCTTTCTGATATTAAGATTGATGATGGGTTATCAATTTCTACCATTCCTTCACTCTGCATTTCAAACATTCCTATTTCATTTGTCGAACCAAATCTATTCTTTACCCCTCTTAATACTCTATATGAAAAATATCTTTCTCCCTCTAAATATAGCACAGTATCTACCATATGCTCTAAAACTCTTGGACCGGCTATATTTCCGTCTTTTGTTACATGTCCAATTATTATTGTTGTTATACTATTTGCCTTACACATTTTCATAACCCTAGCTGTAATCTCTCTTACTTGACTAACACTGCCTGGCGCAGAAGTTATTTCATCTGAATACATAGTTTGTATTGAGTCTATTATTACTAACTTTGGACTTGTAGTATTTATTGTTTCCTCTATTAAATCAATATCTGTTTCTGCTAAGAATAGTATGTTTTCACTCTTTATATTCAATCTATCTGCCCTTAATTTAATTTGTTCAGCTGACTCCTCGCCTGATACATACAATACTGGCCCATCAACTTCAACCTTATCACATATTTGCAAAATCAATGTAGACTTTCCAATACCTGGCTCACCACCTAAAAGCACTAGTGAACCTTCTACCAAGCCTCCACCTAATACTCTATTTAATTCTCCAATTCCTGTAGAAACTCTTGTTGATTGCTTACTTTCTAAACTATTTAATTTCTTAGGAGCCACACTTTTTCTTTTCTCTGAAGCCTTTCCCGTCTCTTTCGAAATTTTTTCTTCATAAAAACTATTCCATTCATTGCATCCAGGGCACTTACCTAGCCACTTAGCTGACTCATACCCACAACTACTACACACAAATATAGTTTTAGTTTTAGCCATCTTCTCTCCTCCAATTTACTCAGGATTATATCATATTGTACTATTTTTTCAAGCCGTTCAATGAAAAGAATAATATAAATATAATTTTTTGAGATTATTTTTATCACGAACTATTGCTAAATTGCATAATATTTTATACAATAGTCATAAATCCTGAAAATATAATTATATTTCAGTTGCCTTTATTTGAAAAGAGGTAGTATTATGAAAAAATTTTTATCAAATTACAAATCAACAATTATTCTGTTAGTTGCTATAATTGTTGGTGCAATCGTAGGAATTATATTCCAAGAAAAAGCAACTATTCTTAGTCCTTTAGGAGATTTATTCTTAAATCTTTTATTAGTTATCATAGTTCCACTTATTTTTCTAACAATAACAACATCAATAGCGAAAATGAAAACGCCTAAAAGATTAGGCAAGATAATGGTAACTATTGTATGTGTATTTTTATTCACATCAATAATTGCTGTATTAATTGGTTTTGCAAGTACATATTTTGTAAAATTAGTTGAACCAGAAGATGGAGAGCAAATTCGCGCATCTCTAGAAGACGTGACAGACACAGAAGAAACAACAGAAGAAGAAATGTCAATACTTGATAGAACAGTAAGTTTGTTAACAGTAAATGATTTTCAAAAATTACTATCTAAAGAAAATATCATTGCACTATTAGTTGCATCAGTAATCTTTGGATTAGCAATAAATATTACAGGAGAAAGAGCAAAGCCATTAACAGATTTTCTAATTGCAGCAAATGAAGTTATAAATAATGTGGTAAAGATAATTATGTATTATGCTCCAATAGGACTTGGATGCTACTTTGCAGCATTAGTTGGAAACTTTGGTTCAACCATTGTTGTAGGATATTTAAAAACCTTTGTAATATATACATTAGTTGCAATAGCATTCTATTTTATAGTATACACAATATATGCTTTTATAGCTGGAGGAAAAAAAGGAATAAAAGTATTCTGGAAAAATGTAGTACCATCAACACTAACAGCATTAGCAACTTGTTCAAGTGCAGCATCTATACCTGTAAATATAGAATGTAGCAAAAAAATGGGAGTACCTGATGATATTGCAGAAACAACAATCCCTTTAGGAACGAGCTTTCATAAAGATGGTTCTATCATAGGTTCAGTATTTAAAATAATGTTCTTAGTTTGCTTATTCGGAACAAGTCTAGCAACAGCAGGCGATGTTCTAGGAGTATTAGGAGTTGCACTACTTGCAAACTTACTAATAACTGCTGTTCCAATAGGTGGAGGAACAATCTCAGAAATGTTAATTATAACTATGATGGGATACCCAGTAGCAGCATTACCTATTTTAACAATTATTGCTACTATAATTGATGCACCAGCCACTATGCTTAACGTTGTTGGAGACACAGTTTCTTCAATGATGGTAACCAGAGTGGTAGATGGCAAAGAATGGATAGAAGAAAAATAAAATATATAAAAATGTAAATAAGATAATAATAAAAAAATAAAGGACAAAAAATTTAAGAGAACTTTTAGGAGTTCTCTTAAATTTTTTACTTTTTCAATTCCTCAATTTTATAGAGTAGTCCAAGCTCACGGATATTCCCCCGCCTCAAAGGGCTGTCCGGACTAAATTTTATTTTTTATATTATCTACTTTCGAACTACTCTATTGATTTTAGTTTATTTCTCTTTTTTTAATAATCTCTCCAGTGTTATTACAAACATTGCGTGAGACCAACCTAAGCCTATTACCCATGCAGGTTTTAAGCTTGAGTTATCTATTTGTTCAGCTAGGAAACCGTGTGGTGTTGCAGTTTTTACTACGAAATCTAGGCATTTTTTAGCTTCCGCTTTTTCGCCTTTGTCTAGGTAATAATTAGCAAGCCATAAAGTTGCAATTACCCATGGATTTCCATTTATATAATTGTCCCCTTCATATCTTAAATAACCACCAGTATAAGTTCTTAAAGTCATGTTCATTCTCTCTACAGTATTTTCAATTTTCTTCTCTGTTGGCTTAAACATTTTAAACGGATAAACTAAACCTAATAAGCTTATATCCATTTTATTATCCTTTAAGCTTCTTACAAAAGTCTTTCTCTCATTATCATACATGTTCTTTAATATATAATCCTTTATATCAATTAAAGTCTTACTTAATCTTCTATCGGCTTTAGCAATCTGTTCTAATTTTAGTCTATTTTCTGTATACATTGGTTTTACAATTTCATACATTGCAAGTATTGCTTCAAATGCAGAAAATATTGCAGCTAGTGAATATGCATGAATTGATTCTGACTCTTCCCATATATCATAGCTGTATGAAAATTTGTTTTTGCCAGTTAGTACATCTTCAACGTATTTTTCTAAGAAATGTACTGCCTTTTCACACATTTTTAAGTTGTCTTTTACAAACTTTTCATCTTTGGTTAATAGATAATGTTCATATACTCCATAGACTACTGAAGCTGTTTCATCAATTTGATATCCCCAGCATGGCGCTAGCGTTCCATCTGTGTAGAAGCGCTGTTCCCACATTCCATTTTTGTTTTGTGTATTTTTACAGAAATTCTTGTAGAATTTTTCTGTAGCTTTTTCCATTCCTAACATGTCAAAAGCCTTTGTAATTGATACAGCATCTCTTGGCCAACAGTATGAATATCTTCCACATTTAGTCATGTTTTCGTCCACTTCTAGTGCTGCTGATATTCCTCCTGTTGCTTCATTTATTATTAAAGGGTATAGTAATATTGTTCTTGTGTAGATTTTTTTCAGTTTCTTATAATATTCGCTCTTTTGTTCATCTATTTCTAGTTTTGTATGAGCCTTTACATATTTTCTCCAGTATTTTTTCGTGTTATCTAATTCTATCTTCATATCTAAAGCTCTAATTTCATCTAACTTTTGAACCAGCTCTATACTTTTGTTATTTTCTGTTATGTATATGCAAATATCTATTATTTTCTTTTCACCTGATTTTATAGTGCCTATATTATAGCTTATTGCAGAGTCATTTGACATACCAACATAGTCTTTCCCTCCAATTTCTCCGCTGTCTATGTTCTCTTTTACATTATTTATTTGGAAGCTATTTGGAGTTTGTTTTGAAAATATCGCTACAGTATAGTCATGTGTGTATTGCATTAGTGCTTCTTCTTTGTATGCTCCACTTACTTGATTATTTGAGTTTGTTAGAAGTCCTGAATGTATTAATAATTTTACATTTAGGTCTATGGTGTTTTCATTTTCAAATGTATATCTTTTTACTAAAACATTCTCTTTATTTGGTACAAAGTCTGTTTGTGTTACTTTTATTTCAAAATATGAATTTTTAATTTCAGTATTCAGTACATTTGTGTCTTCTGAATAATATTGGTTATAACTATTATTTATATCCTTGTGAAGATATATAATTCCAGAATCATTTATTTTCATTCCTACATTTAAAAAATCTACAAATTGCTTATAATCTGACTGAGGGTAGAATAGCCTCAAAAGCTCTCCTCGCTTAGTGAAGCTAGCTACCATGTTCTTATTGCCAATTATCGCATCATTAAAATATTTATTCTTCATCTTTCTATCCCTCTATTATTTTTACTATTTGTTGTTCTAATTCTTTTACTTTTTCATTTAGTTTCAATAGTTCTTCGTCTTTTGCATCTTCTGATAACATTGAGTCTTTTATTATATCACTCATGTCTACTACTTCTTCTTTTAGTGTCTCTACTCTTTCTAATATTGCTAGACGGATGTATTTGTATTTATCTGGCACTTCTATTGTTTCTAGTAGTCTTAATTTTTCATCTAGTTCATATACATTTCCAAAGTCTGGTATTGTTACTGGAATGTTCGTTGTTTCCATTATTTTTTCTTTTAGTACGCGTTGTCCTTCTGGCTCTCCGTGTACTAGGAAGATATGTTTTGGCTTATTTATAAATGAGTACACAAAGTTTAGTAGCCATTCTTGGTCTGCGTGTCCTGAATAACCTTCTATGTATTCTATTCTCGCATTCACAGCTATTTCTTCTCCAAATATTTTTACCTTTTTGGCTCCATCAACTATATTTCTTCCTAGTGTTCCTGGTGCTTGGTATCCTACAAATAGTATTGTGTTATTTGGATTCCATAAATTGTGTTTTAGGTGATGTTTTATTCTTCCCACTTCACACATACCACTTGCTGATATGATTATTGATGCATGTGCTGTTTCGTTTAATGCTTTTGATTCATCTGCTGTTCTGGTAAATTGAAGTCCTGGGAATTCAAGTGGATTATCTCCACTTGCTATGGAGTTTCTTACCTCTTCCTCGAATAAGTCCATATTCTCTCTAAATACTTCTGTTGCCGATATTGCTAGTGGACTATCTACAAATACAGGTGCCTCCATTAATTTTATATATTTTGCTTTAAAATCTTCGTTGTTTTTATTCTCTTCTTTTAATTTATTTATTTCATATAAAATTTCTTGCGTTCTTCCTACTGCAAATGATGGTATTACTACATTTCCACCTTTCTCTAGAGTTTCTGCTACTATATTTAAAAACAATTGAGCCTTTTCGTCATTTCTCATGTGAAGCCTATTTCCATATGTAGATTCCATTACTAGATAGTCTGCATTTTCAATCATTGTTGGTGAATCTAATAATGGTATGTCATTATTTCCTAGGTCTCCTGTGAATACTATTTTTTTAGTTTCTCCATCTTCTTTTATCCATACTTCTATTATACTAGATCCAAGCATATGTCCAGCATCATTGAATCTTACCTCTATGTTTTCGTCTATTTCTATTATTTCATCATATCTTACTGGTTCAAATATTTCCATTGTTTTTATAGCATCTTCTGCCGTGTATAATGGTGGTAATGGTGGTAAGCCTTCTCTTATTCTTTTTCTATTTTTCCATTCAATTTCGTTTTCTTGAATATGTCCACTATCTGGCAACATTATAGAGCATAGGTCGCAAGTTGCTTTTGTTGCATATACTGGTCCTCTATATCCTTCATTGTATAATTTGGGAATTCTTCCTGAATGGTCTATATGTGCATGTGTTAATAGCATGAAATCTATTGATTTTACATCATATAGAAAATCCTCTTCATTTGCTAATTCTTCTGTTATTTTTCCTTGGTATAGTCCACAATCAACTATAAATCTTTTGCCTGCTCCTTCTACTAAGAAATTTGAGCCTGTTACTGTTTTTGCTGCTCCTAAAAAAGTTATTTTCATAAATACCTCCATTTATTTAATAAATAGCTTAAATTTTTTAAAATTCTTTATATTTACCTTTTCTGCTGCTCCTTCTGTTTCTATTTCGAAACCATTTTCCATTTCTTCGCCTTCATATAGATTTATTCTTAATTTGTTATATTTGGGTTCTATTTGAACTTCTAATTCTTCTAAATTTACCGATGTTGATAATAATATATTTTTTATTATTTTAAAATTTATTTCATTATTCATACTAATTGTATTTATAATTTTTAAGTTAATGCATTTTGCAATTAATACTTCTTGAATTTTGTTTATTTGCATTCTAATATTATCTAAATCCTTTATTTTATCTTCTTTTGTTATTGGTAATTGTACATAGTACCTTATATAGTATATTAGGTCTATAATATACTTTTTGTTGTTAGTATTTTTTACTTTTACCTCCATACATTTAAGGAATTGTTTTTGTAATTCCATTGTACTATCATACGCATTTGTTTTTTCTAATGTTTCTAATATTTCATTTATTGTTTCATTTTTTTCTTCTATTTTTTGCTTATTTGCTACATAGTTTTTTGGATTCATTAGGTTAGTGTTCTTCTGCATTTTTTCCATTAATTCTCTTCTTTCACCATTTAATAAAGCCCTTAAGTATTGTAAATTTAAGATTTTACTTTTTTTGTCGTTCTTTTGCCTTCTTATTTCAAGCTCTTGTTTTAGCAATTTTTCACTATTCAGCATTTCATCAATATTCTTTATTTTCTTTGTCATTTCTTTTTTATCTTTGGTTAATTTTTCTAAGTATTTCGCCTTATCTTTTATTACTTCTAATTCTTCTAGCGATTTTTTGTTTTCTTGTTCTAGCTCTGATTTGAATTTTTTATTTTTTTCTGCCATTATTAAGCTTAATGCTATATACATTCTCTTGAATAATAACACTGCATTTTGCGCTCCATATAAGTGGCTTAGTCTTTCTTTTAATTTTAATATATAATCTTCATCTTTTTTATTGTTCTTTTTCCATTCTTCTAGGAATTTATTTCCTACGAGCATCCTAAGATTTTGGTATATTAAATTGTAATATATATTTTCTATTTCATTCACTTCTATTTTCCAAGACCAACCACTAAAATCTCTTATTATTTCTTTTAAATTCATGCAGTAGCCCATTTTTAGCATTTTTTCAAACGTTGCATTTTCAATGTAGTGTTCTTCTGGAATATAGTAATATTTTCTTTCTAAGTCTGCTATTGCATATAAAAAATCTGCTTCCACTGGATAACTTACTATTTTTTTATATGCCAAATCTGATATTGAATGTAAATTATACTTTTTTAAAACCTTTCCTTTGCTTGAATTAGGTTCTACTAATTCTATCTTTTTGCAATCTTTTTCTATAACTTGTAACAACTCTTCCATTAGTTCATTTTTTTCTTTTGTAATCCTTTTGACTTTTTGATAATCTTTATATGATACCTCTATTTTATAGAACATGCTTAAAAGGAGGTTTTTAATATCACTCGCAAACTCTTTTTTCTCTAATATTTGTTCTAACTCATTATTATAGTTTTTCAATTTAGAAAAAAAGTCCTTCTTTGACATTTAAAAACCTCCTTTTACTTACTCATTTGTTTCTTCACTATTAAAATCTACTTTTGCTGTTTTTAATTCTTGCCATCTTTCTTTTGACATTAACACTTGTCTTGGCTTACTTCCAGCATAACCTGATATTATGCCTCTTTCCTCCATTTGGTCCATTATTCTTCCTGCTCTTGCATAACCTACTTTTAGTCTTTTTTGTATAAATGATGTTGAAGCTTGCCCTGATTCTACTACTTCCTCGATTGCTTCCATAAGTCTTTCATCTGTATCATCTTCTTCATCTGCTAGTTCTTTGTCTGATTTGTTGCTATTTTCTATTTTTTCCAAGATATCTTCATTATATGTAACTTCACCGTTTGCTTTTAAGAAATCTACTATCTTTTCAATTTCTTTGTCTGATATAAATGCACCTTGTATTCTTTGTGGCTTTGATGCTCCTATTGGCGCAAATAGCATATCTCCTTTTCCTAGCAATTTCTCTGCTCCTACCATATCTAGTATGGTTCTTGAATCTACTCCTGAAGATACTGCAAATGCTATTCTTGATGGAATATTTGCCTTTATTATACCTGTGATTACATCTACAGATGGTCTTTGTGTTGCAATAACTAAGTGCATCCCTGCTGCTCTTGCCATTTGAGCTAATCTACAGATTGCGTCTTCTACTTCTTTTGCTGCTACCATCATTAAGTCTGCAAGCTCATCTATTATTATTATTATCTGTGGTAATTTTTCTCCCCCTTCTTCTTTTTCAAGTTCTGCATTATATCCTTTTATATCCCTAACACCTTTTGCTGCAAATAGGCTATATCTTTTTACCATCTCTTGTACGGCCCATTCTAATGCTCCTGCTGCTTTTTTAGGGTCTGTTACTACCGGTATTAACAAATGTGGTATTCCATTATATACAGATAATTCTACTACTTTTGGGTCTATCATTACCATTTTTACTTCACTTGGTTTTGCTTTGTATATGATACTTGTAATCAATGTATTTATGCAAACGCTCTTACCAGAACCTGTTGAACCTGCTATAAGCACATGAGGCATTTTTGCTATATCTGTAACAACCTCTTCTCCAGCTACATCTTTTCCAAGTGCCATAGATAATTTAGATTCTGCATTTGCAAATTTTTCTGAATCTATTATATCTCTTAAATGCACCATTTCATTATCTTTATTTGGAACTTCTATTCCTACTGCTTGTTTTCCTGGTATTGGAGCTTCTATTCTTATAGATTCAGCAGCCAAGTTAAGAGCTATATCATCTGCAAGTTTTGCAATTTTACTTACTCTTACACCTTCAGCTGGTCTTAATTCATATCTTGTTATTGCTGGACCTACTGAAACCTTTTCAACTTTAGCACTTACTCCAAAATTATATAAAGTTTTTTGTAATTTTGCTGCTGTCTCTGTAACAGATTTCTTGCCTCCTCTTGCTGATTTTGAAGCTTTCTCAAGCATTTCAATTGGAGGAAATTCATAATGTTCATCCTCTACTGTTAATGTATGGTCTAAAGTTAATACTTCCTTAGTTTTTTCTTGCTTTTCTTCCTTTTCTTGTTTAAATAAATTTGCTTCTATGTATTCAATATCCTCTGTTTTTTCTTCTTTTCCAAATTTCTTTTTCTTTTCTTCATTATGTAGCTTTGTAAATTCTGGTATATCAATAGTTATCTGGTCATCTAACACTGCTGGTGGCTCTTCTTTCATTTTTATTTCTCTATGTCTTTCTTTTACTGATGTCTGTTTTCTTTCCTTTCTATTTTCTTTCCACTCTTCAACTTTATCTGCAATCCATTGATTTACATCTATTTCTAGGATAAAGATTAATAAAACTATTGCCACACCTGCACTTAATATTAATGTTCCCATTTCACCTATTAATTTAACTAATGCAATGGCAACTATGGCACCAACTGCTCCTCCACCTTTATTATCTTCACCTAATTCATATGCATTTTTTACTCCGTCCCAAAACTCACCATCTATATTTAGATTTCCTGCATTTATTTGAAATACACATAGCATAACTGAAATACATAATAAACATATTCCATATTCTATTAATTTTGCTACTACATAATCTTTTTTATTGCATGCTATACTTATTGCAACTATAAATATCCCTATTGGTA
Source organism: uncultured Clostridium sp. (assembly GCA_964468015.1). GTDB lineage: Bacteria > Bacillota > Clostridia > TANB77 > CAG-508 > UMGS1864. Next base: position 15,434 of record CAYXUA010000018.1, read on the forward strand.
AAATATATTTTATAAATCCCATTATTCCGCCTAATATCGGACTTAATGTTTCACCAATATATCCAGATTCTGAATATATTAGAACGGCTAATAATATACTTATTACAATTAAGCAAACTACCCATATTGTTGCTTTCATCTCTTGTTCCTTTTTTTTCTTTCTTTTAGCCATTTTATCGCTCCTTATATTATAAGTAATTTTGTCCTAAAACTTATTATATAACAAAAAGTCAGAAAAGGAAATCAAAATTGATTTTTCTCTGACTTCCAAATTCTGACTTTCCTATTTTTTTACTCTAATTCTTTTCTGTTTTCCCTTACAGTTTTTATTATGCCATCAACAGTATTTTCAAAATTATCCTCTATTCCCGTTAAAGCTCCACCTACTTGGTCTTGCATAGTTCTTAACGAATTTTCTACAGTCAACTTCATTGTTTGCAATGACTGTTCCAAAGTTTGTTCTACATTTTCTAGTATTTTATCAGCATATGCTTTAGTTCCTTTTGAAATTTCTCTTGACATTTCATTTGCAAGCTCTATGATTTCTGTTTTTTGTTCATATGCTTTTTTAGTTATTTCATGCTCATCTATCATTGCAATTATTCTATTTTCTGCTTCTTTAACTATATCATCTGCTTCCTTTTGCGCTTCTTCTAGAATTCGTTGTCTCTCTTCCTTCACCCATTTAGCTTGTTTTAATTCGTCTGGTAATTTCAATCTTACTTCTTTTATTATATCCAGCATTTCTTCTTTCTCAACAAGTCCTTTATGTGTAAAAGGTATTGTTTTACTTCTTTCTAAAATGTCTTCTAATGTTTCTAGCAATGTAAAAATCTCCATGTTTTTACCCCTTTCGCTTCAAAAATATTAGGATAACTCTTCCATAATGTCTAATATCTTTTATACTTATATCTATATTCCTTATTCTTTCAATTATTTCTTCTCTATCTGTTTCTGCTATAATTAATCCTTCTTCTGCTAATAAATCTAATTCTAATATTTGTTTTATTGCTGTTTCAATATTGCCACTTTCATAAGGTGGATCTAAAAATATTAAATTAAATTTTCTTCCTTGTAATTTCTTTAAGCATTTTTTGAAATCTTCATTAATAATTTCGGCATAAGTATTTAGTTTTGTTTTTGCAAGATTATTATTTATTATTTTTACTGCCTCTCTTGAATTATCGCATAACACTGCGTGTTCTGCTCCTCTGCTCAATGCTTCTATACCAAGAGCTCCACTTCCAGCAAATAAGTCTAGTACTTTTGCATCTTGAATTTCATTTATTATTATACTAAATAAAGGCTCTTTTACTCTGTCTAAAGTTGGTCTTGTTTTTTCTCCATCTAGAGTAAATAGCTTTGTTCCTCTTGCTTTTCCACTAATTATCCTCAATTTACACCTCAACATATATATATTTTATTATTATTATTTTATATGTCAATAGTAATAACACAATTGTAA
>CAYXUA010000019.1:0-15273 GCA_964468015.1 uncultured Clostridium sp.
TAATTAAAAGTTTTTTCATGTTTTGACATCTCCATAAAAATTTATTAATAATTATTATAACCAAAACTGATATAAATATTGACAAATAATAAAAAAATAAGTATAATAAATATATATGTTTTGTAAGAGGTGAAAAGATGATTGCTAAATATTGGAAAAAAATAGGGCTAATAATTTTAATAATTGCATGTTTATTTAATATTATTAACAAAGTAGTTCATAGTACAAATTTAGTGGACGAGTTAAAATCATCTGCTACTTACATACTATCACAGGAACAAAATGATAGTGAAAACAAATAAGTATTGCAATAAATGAAAATTTATGTTAAGATAGTAAAAGTCTTTAAACAATGGAAAGGAAGAGGTGAACACATAATGAAAGAAGGTTTACACCCAAACTATACTGCTTCAAAAGTTATATGCGCTTGTGGTAATGTAATGGAAACAAATTCAACAAAACCAGAACTTAAAGTAGACGTTTGTTCTAAATGCCATCCATACTGGACAGGTAACTTAAAACAAAATACAACTGGTGGTAGAGCAGATAAATTTAAGAAAAAATATGGTATTGAATAATAGGAAAATGAAGTATGTCTTAGTTGAAATTAAGATATACTTCATTTTTTTCTATATAAATTCTCTAATTACTCTTGGAGATATTGAGACTAAGACTTCATAATTTATAGTGTCATAAATATTTGCAACATCTTCTATAGAAATATTTTCATTATCCCATATATATACATCATCTCCTACTTTTACTTGTGGCAGGGGGGTTACATCTATCATGAAGCAATCCATGCATATTTTACCAATTATAGGAACTACTGTGTCATTTACTATTACTTTGCCTCTGTTTGACATTGCTCTTCTTAAACCGTCTGCATATCCTAGTGGAACTGTCGCTACTTTGGTTTTAGCGGTCGTTATATAACTTCTTCCATAGCTTATGCTTGTTCCTTTTTCTACTTCCTTTATAAAAGAAATTTTAGATTTAAGTTTCGTAGTTGGCTCTAGTTTTATTTTGTTTTTTAGTTCATCTGTAGGGTAAAGACCGTGTAGAATTAATCCTGGTCTTACTAAGTTATAATGTGCTTGAGGGAAATCTATGATGCCTGCAGAATTACAACAATGGATGTAACGCAAGGTTTTAACTTTTTCTTTTACTACTTTTAGCGCTGTTTCGAAAGAAGCTATTTGAGAATGTGTATATTCTGCATCACAATCACTACAAGAAAAATGTGTATAAATTCCGTCTATAATGATATTGGGATATTTGTTAGCTTCTTCTAAATATTCATTTATTCTTGAAGGGCGAATTCCGGTTCTTCCCATTCCTGTGCCTATTTCTATGTGAATTTTGAAAGTATTGTTTTTTCTACCCATTTCCTTTAAAAAATCAATAGAGCCAATACCAACAATCAAATTATATTTAGCAATACAATCTAACTCATTTTGTAGCGGCTGATTTAAAACGAAAATGTCCCCAGTATAACCGCTTTCTCTTAACTCAATTCCTTCATCAACAATGGCGACAGCTACGATTTTTATATTTGTTTTATTTAAAATATCTAGTCTTTCTTGAATATATGTACCATAAGAATTATCCTTCAAAACAGGCATAATCTCTACACTTTTACCAACATAATTTTTAATAGCATTTATATTATTAATAACTTTATTTATATCAATTTCCAATTTAGCTTCCCAAACTCTTTGCATTTTTATTCCTCCTCATATGTAATATATTTTATACTTAAATTTGACTACTAGCAAGAGCTTTTATTAAATATCTTGCATTAATATGATATTTGCGTTTACATCCATATTCCTACAAAAATCGCATATCTTCTTGAAAAAAATCTGTATATATTATATAATTACTTTGTAATAAATTTATGGAGGAGATTATGAATAAACCAGAGTTGTTAGCACCAGCTGGTTCTTTTGAGAAGGCTAAGACTGCCTTTTTGTATGGGGCTGATGCTATTTATGCAGGTACTTCTTCTTTGTCGCTTAGGACAAGGGCAGAGATGGAGGATGATGATTTAGTTAAGACTATTAAATATGCTCATGAACATGGTAAGAAGGTATATGTTACTATAAATATTTTTGCGTGGGATGATAGATATGAAGAAGTTAAGAAACAAGCGCAGATTTTGAATAAATTAAAAGTAGACGGAATTATTGTGGCAGATGGTGGAGTTCTAGAGGTTTTGAAAGAATATGCACCTGATGTTGATAAACACATTAGTACACAGGCTAATATTGTTAGTTATCATACAAGTAAGTTTTGGTACAATAATGGGGCTAAGAGAGTTATTTTAGCTAGAGAACTTAATAAAGAGCAAATTAGAGAGTTAGTAAATAATAAACCTGAAGATTTAGAAACTGAAATGTTTATACATGGAGCTATTTGCTTCGGATATTCTGGAAGATGCTTCTTGAGTGATTTTTTGGCAGGTAGAAGTGCTAATTTAGGTGATTGTGCTCAAAGTTGTAGATGGGCATATAATGTTTATGTTGAAGAAACTAATAATCCAGGAAATCTAATGCCAGTAGAGCATGATGATAAGGGGACATATATATTTTCTTCAAAGGATTTGTGCTTAATAAAGGAAATACCAGAGGTAGTAAACTTAGGAGTTGACAGTCTAAAAATTGAAGGTAGATTGAAAACAGAGTATTATTTAGCAACTGTAATAAATGCTTATAGAAATGCTATTGATGATTATATGGCAAATCCAGAAGGATATGATTATACAAAATATTTGAAAGAATTAGAAAAAACGAAAACAAGAGGTTTAACTACTTTTTATTTCAATTCCAGAGATAACAAGGATTTTCAAGATTATTCTGGAAATCAATATAATGCTAAATATGAATTTGGCGCCAAAGTAATTGAGAAATTAGATAGTAGATACATTGTAGAAATAAAAAATAGATTACAGGTTGGAGATATTTTAGAAATAATTATACCTGGACAAATAGAACCAGTGGAGTTTACATTAAATACTCTTTGGGATGCTGAAACCATGGAGAATATTTATTATATAAATCCGGGTAGGGCTAATCAGAAGGTTGTATTAGAGTTACCAATAGAGGCTAAAGCGGGCTATATTATTAGAAGAAAAAAGGCATAGAAGGGGAAAGAAATTGCAAAAGTTTTTTGTTGAACCAAATCAAGTAGATATTGAAAATAATACTATATTTATAAATGGAGAAGATGTAAATCATATTAAAAATGTACTTAGATGTATAGTAGGTGAACATATTGAAGTATGTGAAAAGTCAGATATTCCAAATAAATATGTAGTAGAAATTAGCAAAATTAATAGCAATGAAATAAATTGCAAGATTGTAGAAAATCTAAATAATAATAATGAAGCAACTGCTAAAATACATATTTTTCAAGGACTGCCTAAAGCTGAAAAGATGGAGTTGATTATTCAGAAATGTACGGAATTAGGTGTGTATTCTTTTACTCCGGTTAATATGCATAGATGTGTTGTGAAATTATCTGGTAAGGATGAGGATAAGAAGATTTTTAGATGGCAAAAAATCTCGGAAGTGGCTGCAAAACAGTCTGGAAGAGATATAATACCAGAGGTTAATAGGATAATTAATATAAAGCAATTGGCAAGTAAATGTGACGAATATGACTTAGCTCTGGTGGCCTATGAAAACGAAGTTAATACTTTTTTAAAGAATGAACTTAAGAGTATAATGCAATTGAAAAAAGACTTGAATATTGCTATTTTAATAGGACCAGAAGGACGGAATAACAGAAGAAGAAATAGAAATTATGAAAAATGCAAATGCGAAGATTGTTTCACTAGGTAAAAGAATATTAAGAACAGAAACTGTAGCAATGGTGGTTTCTGGAATAATATTGTATGAATTAGGTGAGATGGGAGGATAAAATGGAAGAAGAAATATTAAAGGAAGATTTATCTAAAAATAAGAAAATTACACCAGAGTTAAAAGAAAAAATGAGGAGAATTCTTTTTAAAAACATATTAGTAATAATTTTTATAATACTATATTTACTAATATTAACATTAGCTTTTTATAAAATGGAATTAAACACATTAGCACTAGATTTAAAAGTGATTAGTGTTGGATTCTTAGTATTTGCTATATTAAAATTTGAAAAAGGTTATAAAGAAGATAAAGAAGGAATATTTTTAACAGGAGTAGAAGCTCTTGTGTTAGCACTTATGACTTTATTCATGACAGCGCTTATTAGTGAAGAAGAGCAAATTTTTAAAAATGTAATTCTTGGAACTGGAATTATAGCAACTGTATATTATTTATTAAAATCTTATGTATTAAGAAGGAAAATCAAAAAAGAGCACAAAATGAAAATTAGTGATGTTAGAGATATTGTAGGAAAAGGAGATAATTAAAATGCTAAAGAGTATGACGGGTTATGGACGTACCAAATTACAATTAGATGGAAAAGAGTATACTATTGAAATAAAGTCTGTTAACCATAGATTTGTAGATATAAGTGTTAAAACACCAAGAGGAATTAGCTATTTAGAGGATAAAATAAAGAAAACTGTATTAAACTCTATAAATAGAGGAAAAATAGATGTATATATAACTTGTACAAATATAGGAACTTCAAGTGAAAGTATAAGTATAAACAAAGAACTTGCAAGTAAATATTTTGAGCAACTAAAAGAAATAGCAGTAGAAAATAATTTAAATGATAATATTAATGTGGCAGATATTTTAAAGTTTCCAGATATATTGATAACTGAGAATCAAAATCTAGAAGAAGAGGAAATTTGGAAAGCTTTTGAAGAAAAATTGAATGAAGCAATATGTGCATTTGACAATATGAGAATACAAGAAGGTACTAAACTTTGTAGAGATATTTTAAATAGAATAACAGTTATTTCAAAAAATTTAGAGATAATTTCTCAAGAATCTACTGGACTTGTTGAGAAATATATAGTAAAATTGAATACGAGAATAAAAGAAATTTTGAAAACAGACGTTATTGATGAAAATAGATTGGCTCAAGAAGCTGTAATATTTTCAGATAAATGTTCTATAGAGGAAGAAACAACAAGATTACAAAGCCATATAGAACAATTCAAAAATATGGTTAATGAGTCTACTGCCAAAGGAAAGAAAATTGATTTTCTTTTACAAGAAATGAATAGAGAAATAAATACTATTGCATCTAAGGCCAATTGTTTAGAGATTACTAAAATGGTAGTAGAAATAAAAACAGAGCTAGAAAACATAAGGGAACAGATACAAAATATAGAATAGAAAGGTAAGTGAAAAATATGCAATTAATAAATATAGGATTTGGAAATATAGTTTCTGCAAATAGAATTATTGCAATAGTAAGCCCAGAGTCAGCACCAATTAAAAGAATGGTTCAAGAGGCAAAAGACAATAAAACAGCTGTAGATGCTACTTATGGAAGAAGAACCAGAGCAGTTATAATAATGGATTCAGGACATATTATATTATCAGCTGTGCAACCAGAAACAGTTGCTGGTAGATTTGAAAAAGATGATAGCTCTACAGAAGCTAATCAATAATATTTTTTAGAAAGAAGGAATTTAAAATGATAGTAAAACCATCAGTTACAGATTTATTAGAAATAGTGGACAATAGATACACTTTAATTATTGCTACTGCAAAAAGAGCAAGACAAATTGCAGCGGGAAGCAAGCCACTTACAAAAGTGCAAGAAGAATCACCAGTTACACTTGCTGCAAATGAAATTGCAGAAGGTAAGGTGACAATATGCTAGTAATATTATCAGGTGTTGCCGGAGCAGGTAAAGATACTATAAAAAGAGAACTTATAAAAAGAATGGAAGGAATAACAACAATTCCTTCATATACAGATAGACCACCAAGAGAAGGAGATAGACCTGCTGGAGAGCAATATATTTATGTTTCAAAAGAAGAATTTGAAGAAATGGTAAAAAATGATGAATTATACGAATATTCTGTACATCATAATCATTATTATGGAACTTCTAAAAAACTATTAAATGAAAAAATTGCATCAGGGGAGATAATTGTAAAAGATATAGATGTTAATGGAACAGAGGATTTAGTTAAGATTTTTCAAGATGATATAAAGGTAGTAACAATATTCTTAAAAGTACCAAAAGAAGTACTAAGACATAGACTAGAAAATAGAGAAGACAAACCTGACCCAAAAGAAATAAAGTTAAGACTAAATAGATTTGATTATGAGCAATCAAAAATTCACAACTATGATTATGTAATTAAAAACAATAATTTAGAAAAAACAGTTCAAATAATAATGTCAATATTAGAAAATGAAAGAAATTGTCAATTTGATGAATTCGAATAAGAGGGGTAAAAAATGTACGAAATATTTGCAGATTTACATGTCCACATAGGGAGAAGCGAGAACAATAAGCCGATTAAAATAACTGCCGCAAGGTCTCTGAACTTTGCGAATATAGCAGAAGAATGCGCCGAAAAAAAAGGCATAAACATGGTTGGAATTATTGATTGCGCTTCTCCTTATGTTATACAGGACATAGAAAATTTTTTAAAGAATGGTGAAGCATACGAAATAGAAGATGGTGGAATAATTTATAAAGATAAAGTATGCATTATACTTGGAAGTGAAATTGAAACGTCAGAAGTGAATGGTGAAGGAAAAACAGGTAGTGCACATAATATATGCTTTTTCCCACATCTATCAGATATAAAAGGTTTTTCAAAGGAGATGGAAAAACACATAAAAAATATGACTCTAAGTTCACAAAGAGCGGATATATCAGCATATGAACTGATTGATATAGTTCAAAAATACAATGGAATTCTAATACCAGCCCATGCTTTTACTCCACATAAAAGTTTCTATGGGAATTGTACAGATAGCCTAAGGAAAATATTTAAAGAGAAATATGATATGGTTCCGGCTATTGAATTAGGTTTAAGTTCTGACACATTTTTAGCAGATGAAATTTCAGAGTTAGCAAATAAAACCTTTATAACAAATTCAGATGCACATTCTCTACCAAAAATAGCTAGAGAATACAATAAAATTTTAGTGAAAGATATAAGCTATAAAGAGCTTCTAAAGGCACTAAAAAAAGAAGATGGCAGACATATTATTGCAAATTATGGACTAGACCCTAAACTTGGAAAATATCATAGAACTTATTGTGAGGTATGTCAAAAAAATATAGAAGGACAAGCGCCGGTAGTAAAGTGTGATACTTGTGATAGTAGAAATATAACTATGGGAGTTTTTGACAGAATAGAAATAATAAAAGATAAAAATGGAAGTATAAGCCCAGAAGATAGACCAGAGTATGTATATCAAATACCTTTAACTTTTATCCCGGGGGTTGGAGGAAAAACTTTAGATAAACTATTAAATGTATTCGGGAATGAAATGAATATCTTGCATAAAGTATCACAAGATGATATTGAAGGCGTTGTAGGTGAAAAGGTAGCTAAAGCTATAATAAATGCAAGAGAAGGAAAAATGAAAATACAAGCCGGCGGCGGGGGAGTTTACGGAAAAGTTAGTGGAGAATAACTAATAAGATAAAGGACAATATGTTCTAAAAAAATATTTTATTACATAGATATTATGTAGAAAATATTTTGGAGGAGCATATGAAAAGAAATAGAAAAAACCGCAAAATAGGACATATTATCACTTCACATATTATAAATCATTTTAAGGAATATATTTCTGCTTTACTAACTTTTATAATTGGAATAGTTATAGGGGTTATTGTAATAAACAGTAGCAATGAAGAACAGGTAAACCAGATTACTACATATATTAATAATTTTATAAGTGACTTAAAGGAATCTGGAAATATAAATACGAGTGCATTATTGGCTGAAACTTTTTTTGATAATTTGTATTTAATTCTAGCGATGTGGTTTGTTGGTTCTACAGTAATAGGTATTCCTATAGTTTATGCTTTTATTGCATATAAAGGCTTTTGCTTAAGCTATACTATTTCATCTAGTATTCTTACATTAGGAACCTTAGAAGGAGCAGTTTTTTCACTAGCTTCAATGCTGCTTCAAAATTTAATATATATACCATGTTTACTCGCCTTAACTGTTAGTGGGGTAAGATTATATAAATCTATAATGAAAGATAAAAGGCGAGAAAATATAAAGCTAGAAATCATAAGGCATACAATCTTTTCAGCTTTTATAGGTATATTTATGATAATTGGAGGTTTTATAGAAACATATATTTCTACTAATTTAATTAGTATGTTTGTAAATTCGATATAAATTTTAAAAAATTACAAAAAACTCTTTACTTTTTTGACCGATTTTGATATAACATATATAGTTTATGTAAATTGAAAATTAAGGTTGTGCATACACCACTTAAGTATGCAAGTATATATATTATAGGGGAGCTTGAGATGGATAAACAAATCAAATTATTTTTAGAATTTCTTCAAAATGATAAAAGATTATCAGATAACACTTTACAATCATATAAGAGAGATATTGTACAATATCAAGATTACTTAACACACAATAAAATTAATTATTCGAAAGTAACAAAGGCTGAAATTAAAGAATACTTAGAAGTTTTACAAAATATGAACAAAAAGACTTCAACAATATCTAGAAACTTGGCATCAATTAGGTCTTTTTATCAATTCTTATTAAAGAGCAAAAAAGTAAAAGCTGACCCAACAGAAGGAATTCAATCTCCTAAAATAGAGAAAAAAGCACCAAGTGTATTGTCTTCAAAAGAAATAGAATTATTATTAAACCAACCTAATAATGTTGATTTAAAAGGAATAAGAGATAAGGCAATGTTAGAGTTTGCATATGCTACTGGAATGAGAGTAACAGAAATTATCTCTTTAGATATAGATGATGTTAATTTTAAAGATGGTTATGTAGCCTGCAAGACTGGAAATAAAAAAAGAGTTATTCCAATAGGTTCACTTTCACTAAAAGCCCTTAATGAATATGTAGAGAATGTAAGACCTATATTAATAAAAAATGATAAAGACAAGGCTTTATTTGTTAATATTAATGGAAGAAGATTAACAAGACAAGGCTTCTGGAAAATAGTAAAATATTATAAAGAACAAGCACATATAACTAAGGAAATAACACCACATGTATTAAGACATTCATTTGCAACACATTTATTACAAAATGGAGCTGACCTAAAAGCAATACAATCAATGCTTGGACATTCAGATATTTCTTCAACACAAGTATATATGCAATTTCAAGAAGGTAATTTGAAGAATATATATAAAAAAGCTCACCCAAGAGCATAAAACTTGTTTAACTAGAAAAAAAGGCAGACATTATATGTCTGCCTTTTAAGCACAATAGGGATAGCCATAGAATGGTACGGGTTGCAAAGATTTTAAGATATTATTTTTTTAACCGTTAACTATTGAAAAATGTCGAAATATGTAATAAAATTAACGGTGGATGGAGGACAATTTTGAAAACAATAGAAATAGATAGACAAAAAGAATTTATAGACAAAGTAAATAGCATTATAGCAAACAAAGGTAAAAAGTTTATAGTATTTACAATGGGATGTACATTAAATGAAAATGATTCAGAAAAAGTATCTGGAATGGCAATGGAAATGGGCTATAGCAAAACACAAAATATTGAAGAGGCTGACCTAATAATATTCAATACTTGTTGCATAAGAGAGAATGCAGAGGAGAAATTATTTGGAAAGCTTGGAAGAGTAAAGAAATTTAAAGAGACTAAAGGTATAATTATTGCTATATGTGGCTGTATGATGCAACAAGAGCATATAATAGAAAAGATTAAAAAAAGCTATAAATATGTGGATATTATTTTCGGAACTCATACTCTACACAAATTCCCAGAAGATTTATATAACAAACTAATAACAGATAATAAAGTAACAGATATTTTAAATATTGAAGGAGAAGTACATGAAGGACTTCCAATAGCAAGGGAAGATGAAAACAAGGCATTAGTGACTATTATGTATGGCTGTAACAATTTCTGTACATACTGCATTGTACCTTATGTTAGAGGAAGAGAAAGAAGTAGAAAACCGGAAGATATATTGAATGAAATTAATGAATTAGCTAAGAGTGGATACAAAGAAGTTACTTTATTAGGACAGAATGTCAATTCTTATGTTGGAAATGGATTTAATGGAATACATAATTTTGCACATTTGTTAAGAGCTATAAATGAAATAGATGGAATAGAAATAATAAACTTTATATCACCTCATCCAAAGGACTTCACAGATGATGTAATATTTGCTATTAGAGATTGTACAAAAGTTAGCAGAATATTGCATCTACCACTACAATCAGGTAGTACTGAGGTACTAAAACGCATGAATAGAAAATATACAAAAGAACAATACATAAAACTAGCTAACAAAATAAGAAACGAAATACCAGAAGTTGTTTTCTCTACTGACATTATAGTAGGTTTCCCAGGTGAAACAGAGAATGATTTTGAGGATACTCTAGATGTAGTAAAACAAGTTGGATTTGAGCAAGTATTCATGTTTATATACTCAAAAAGAGTAGGAACACCAGCAGAAAAAATGGACAATCAAATTCCAGAAGATATAAAACACGAAAGATTTAATCGACTTAAAGAATTAGTTGAAAAAATGATGAAAGAAAACAATTTAGCCTATATTAGCACAATTCACGATATCTTAATTGAAGGGACAAGCAAAAATAATCCGGATATGTTATCAGGAAGAACAAAAACAAATAAGGTGGTTGTATTTAAGGGCGAAAATGAACTAATAGGAAAAATTGTAAGAGTAAAAATAGTATCAGAACATATGTGGTACTTGAAAGGTGAGATAATACAATGATAATTGATGAAATTGATGTAAATGTATTAAGCCCAATGATGAAACATTACATAGAAACCAAGGACAAATATAGAGACTGCTTTTTATTTTATAGATTAGGTGATTTTTACGAAATGTTTTTTGATGATGCTATATTAGCATCTAGAGAACTAGAAATTACTTTAACAGGAAAAGATTGCGGTCTGCCTGAAAGAGCGCCAATGTGTGGAATACCTTTCCATGCAGCTGAAAATTATATAGAGAAGCTTATAGAAAAAGGATATAAAGTAGCTATATGTGAGCAATTAGAAGACCCTGCTACATGTAAAGGAATTGTAAAAAGAGATGTAATAAGAATAGTAACACCAGGAACCGTAATTGAATCAAATATGCTAGATGAGAAAGAAAATAATTATATTATGTCTATATACCAAAAAGGAGTATATTTTGGAATTTCTATATGTGATATTACAACAGGAGATTTTTATGCTTCTGAAATAAAGGAAACTAACAATTTTCAAATTTTATTGGATGAAATTGCAAGATATAGCCCAGCAGAGATAATAACAAATAAACTATTTTTCGAAGTACAAGATAATGTAAAACTAATTAGAGATAGATTTAAAGTATATATTTCAGCTGTAGATGATGGATTATTTGAAGAAAGTGATGAGAATTTGAAAGATAATTTTAGATTCTTAGATAATACAGAAAATGAACTAGTAAAAATAGATGATAAAAAACTAGTAATTGCTTCAGCAAATGCATTGCTTGAATACTTAAATATTACTCAAAAAGTAAAATTAGAGCATATTAATACAATTAAAATATATGACATAAATAAATATATGTCTTTAGACATGAATGCAAGACGCCATTTAGAGCTTACTGAAAAAATGAGAGATAAAACTAAAAAAGGAACATTAATATGGGTATTAGATAAAACTTCTACTTCTATGGGTGGAAGGATGCTAAAAAGATGGGTAAATAACCCATTATTATCAGTACAAAGAATTAATGATAGACTACATGCTGTTGAAGAATTGAAAAATAATATCATGTTAAGAGATGATGTAGAAGAAGCACTAAAAAAAGTATATGATATAGAAAGATTAATAGGTAAAATTGCTTTTGGTAATGCGAATGCTAGAGATATGATATCTCTAAAAACTTCATTATCACAATTACCTGAAATAAAACAAGCTTTGTCAACAACAAAAACAGAGATGCTAAATTCCTTATATAAAAACTTAGATATATTAGAAGATGTAAGACAATTAATAGAGATTTCAATAATAGATGAACCACCTATAACAATAACCGAAGGTGGAATTATAAAAAATGGATATAATGAGGAAGTTGATACATATAGAAAAGCAACAACTGAAGGGAAAAATTGGCTAATAGAACTAGAAGCAAAAGAAAAAGCGGCTACTGGTATCAAGAACTTAAAAGTTGGGTTTAATAAAGTATTTGGTTATTATATAGAAGTAACAAAATCAAATTTAAGCTTAGTTCCAGATACATATATTAGAAAACAAACTCTAACAAATGGTGAAAGATTTATAACAGAGGAATTGAAGGAACTAGAAAATTCAATACTAGGAGCTCAAGAAAAAGTAGTTGGACTAGAACATAGGATTTTCTTAGAAATTAGAGACAAAATATCAACACAAATAGAAAGAATACAGCAAACTGCTAATATTGTTTCAACTTTGGATGTTCTAGTGGCATTTGCAAAAGTATCAGAAGACTATAATTACACAATGCCAATTATAGATGAAGAAGGCGAAATTGATATAAAAGCTGGAAGACATCCTGTAATTGAAAAAATGTTACCAAGAAATGAATTTGTCGATAATGATACATATCTAAATAATAATACTGATAGATTTTCTATAATAACAGGACCAAATATGGCTGGAAAATCTACATATATGCGTCAGGTAGCATTAATTGTAATAATGGCTCAAATAGGCTGTTTTGTACCTGCAAGTTATGCCAAAATAGGAATAGTAGATAAAGTATTTACAAGAGTTGGAGCTTCAGATGATTTAAGCATGGGACAGAGTACATTTATGGTAGAAATGAGTGAAGTTGCAACAATACTAAAAAATGCAACACAAAATAGTTTAGTTATACTAGACGAAATAGGAAGAGGAACCTCAACATACGATGGACTTTCTATTGCATGGGCTGTTGTAGAATATTTATCTGATAAAGAAAAAATCGGATGTAAAACACTATTTGCGACCCATTACCATGAATTAACACAACTTGAAGAAAAGGTTGAAGGTGTAAAAAATTACTCTGTAGCAGTTAAAGAAAAAGGCGAGGATGTAATATTCCTTAGAAAGATAGTAAAAGGCGGAACAGATGAAAGCTATGGTATACATGTTGCCAAATTAGCCGGAGTCCCTAAAGCTGTTACAAAGCGCTCAGGCGAAATCCTAAGAACCTTAGAAAGAAAAGTAAAAATAAACTCAGAACCAAAAGAAAACAAAAAAGTAGTATCTGGACAACTAGACATGTACAATTATAAACTAGCAGACATAGCTCATGAATTAGACAAAATAGACTTAAATGAACTAACTCCAATAGATGCTTTGAATGTGTTGGTTAGATTGAAGGAAAAGATGAGTTAAAATAAGAATTTAGAGGGGATTATATGAAAAAAATCATAATTATAATTTTTAGTATAATATTAATTTTCGCTTTAATCATATTAGGAATAAATGAATTGAGTAAATATCATACCTATACAGTTACAATTACCGATATAAATTCTAACAACATCATAGTTGAAGACTATTCAAATCCTATTCCATATGATTTAATTGGAGAAAGTGGAGAAAAATTTTATCGGACATAAAGTTATGATAGATGACTCTTTATATATTAATGCAAAATATAAAATATATACAAATGGTGTATATATGAAAGATGATAAAGGGAAAAGAATTGGTATTAATGATTTAAAAATAGGAGATAGTATTTATGTCGTTACCAAAGATGGATTCCAAAACGATATAGGACAAGTTCCACCAGAATTGTATAATGTAAAATTTATAAAGCTTTTGAAGGATAATAGTAAATATAATTATTGACTTTGCTTAAAGAAAGAGAACGCAATAAAGTAAAATGTATCCAATAGAATAGACAATTTGAAAAAGAGATTGTTTAGACTATTGGATATATTTTTGTGTATAATAATGATTAATGAAAGGATGAGTTATATGAGTGTAAATATATTAAGCGATACAGATATCAAAATTTTATCTAAAAATAAATAGAATAAAATTAGCCGAAGATGCTTTTATACACTCGGTTCAAGGAGTTCATTACACAAGTCCAACATATCATAAAAAAGTAAAAGAATTAAAATTAGGACAATCTATGTCAAAAAGAGGAAATTGTTGGGATAATGCACCGCAAGAGTCATTTTTCGGTCATTTTAAAGATGAAAGTTATATTAAGGAATGCAATACATATGAAGAATTAGTTGAAGAAATAGATGAATATATGGATTATTATAATAATTATAGAGGTCAATGGAACTTAAAGAAGATGACTCCTGTTGAATACAGAAATCATCTTCTGCTAGTTGCCTAAATCTTTTTTTCAAAATGTCCTTGACAAATGATACATTTTAAATAGCGTTCTCTTTTTTCGGGTTTTATGGTTCTAAATTGGGGAGGAGGTGAATATATATATTTAAGGACAAAGGAGTGATAAGGTATGAATTATGAGGAAAGAAAAGTTGTGGCTAATAGTGTTATACAAAATATCATTTTAGAGAACAGAGGAAAATTGAGTATATCAGGGGTGCTAGATGTACTTAGCTTTGATGACCAGGTTGTAATTTTAGAAACAGATTTAGGATTACTTACAGTAAAGGGAGAAAATTTGAGAATTAATAAATTAAGTATTGATACATCAGAAGTTATTGTTGAAGGAGATATTTCTGCACTTACTTATTCTGACAAAGAAATGGACAAAAAGACTGGGTCATTTTTAGGTAAAATATTTAAATAAAGGAGTATCATTGTGGATAATCTTGCAACATCACAGGCATATATATTTTTAATATTCATAATAAATGGTATAATAATAGCTTTTATATTTGACATTTTTAGGATATTTAGAAAGAGCTTTAAAACACCAGATTGGCTTACATATGTAGAAGATATATTGTTTTGGCTAATTAGTTGTATTATTCTGGCATATAGCATTTATACATACAATAATGGTGCAATAAGACTATATATGTTTATAGGCTTATTAATTGGTGCGATTATTTATATAATAACTATAAGCAAGTATATAATAAAAATATCTGTTGCTATTATAGATAAAATTAAACATATATTACAATTTTTACGTGTTTTATTTAACTTCTCTGTAAATTGTCTTTCTGTCAAGGTAT
>CAYXUA010000020.1:0-15156 GCA_964468015.1 uncultured Clostridium sp.
TTATAAAAGTTATAAAATATAGCCATAATATTAATGGAGTTGAATTATGTATAAAGAATTTGATTTTTACGATAAAACTAATTTAAAATCATATAATTTAAATGAGAGTATGAGATATCAATTAAATGTGCTTTCTACTTTGGATGTTTTTACTTTAAAGCATAGTGAAAATGTGGCTAATATGACTTGTAAAATTTGTCAGAAGCTTAAACTTAAAAAACAATTTATTATTTATTGTACTATGTGTGCTTATTTGCATGATATTGGCAAAACATTTATTCCTCCTAATATTTTGCAGAAAAATGGTAAGCTTACTGATGAGGAATATGAAGTTATGAAAACTCATACTACTATTGGTTATAAAATGTGTATGGATGATTTAAAATTGCGTCCTTATGCTATTGGAACTTTGTATCACCATGAAAGTTTGGATGGTTCTGGCTATCCTAATGGTGTAGTTAAAGAGGATTTTCCTTTTGAAGCTCAAATCATTAAAGTTGCTGATGAGTTTGATGCTATTGTTAGTAAAAGGCAATATAAGAGTCATATTGATATTTCTGATACTTTAAAGATTATTGCAGATAAAACTATCCCTGCATATAAAACAGGTAGAACAAATACAAAAAATCCTAAGTATAGCCAAATGAACCCTATTGTTGTTCATGCTTTACTTGAAGTTGTTGAGGAAGATACTGAGAATGAAATTTCTTGTATAGAAAGTTATACTAAATATATTAAAGAACAAATTGAAAGATTAAAAAAATTAGAAGAATATATTCAAGGTTATAATGAGGCAACTCGTGAAAGAGATAAAAAGGATTTCAAGGAGCTTATTCAATATTCTCTTCATTCTGGTGAAACTGTAGAAAATTACAAACAAATAATCGAAGAATATAATCAAGCTCTTATAGTCCGTAGCACGCATATTGATAAATTAAAAAATGAAATTGAAAAAATAAGAAAAATCCAAGTTGATGATTGGATGTAAATTTTAGGACGGAGGAAAAAATCATTTTTTGCGAGAATGATTTTTTCCTCCGTCCCCAAATTTATTTCTCGTAATTAGCTATTTTTGCAAACTGTTCTAATGTCAATTTTTCACCTCTTATTTTTGTATCTATTCCTAAACTTTTCAACATTTCTTCTATATCTTGTTTATTTCCTAGCACATTTCCGTTTGAGAGTGCATTTATTAAGGTTTTCCTTCTCTGCATAAATGCAAGCTTTATTATTTTAAATAATTTTTCCTCATTATTAACATTTACAGCTGGCATTTTTCTTACATTTAGTTTTATTATTTGAGAATCTACTTCCGGTGCTGGTATAAATGCTTCATGTGATACTTCTATTACATATTCTGGTTCTGTGTAATAGTGTATTCCATATGTTATTGCTCCTGACAAATTATCTCCTGGCTTCGCAATTATTCTCTCTGCTACTTCTTTTTGTATCATTATTGTTATACTTTCTATATCTAGCCTATCTTCTAGCAATTTCATTATTATTGGAGTTGTTATATAATATGGTAAATTTGCTACTACTTTTGCATTTTGTAAGCTGTACCTCTGCTTTTGCTCTTTTATTAGTTCTTTTAAATTTACTTTTAGTACATCTTCATTTATTATTTCTATATTATCGTATAAAGCGAATCTCTCTGCTATTATATTCACCATTCTAGTATCTAATTCTATGCAGATTACTTTTCCTGCTTTTTCAATAAGCCTTTGAGTTAGAGTTCCTAATCCCGGTCCTATTTCTATAATCAAATCTTGCTTAGTAATCTCTGCTGATTCTACAATTGAATTAACAGCTTCTTCACTTATTAAGAAATTCTGCCCTAAGCTTTTGTTTGCTGTTATATGATATTTATTCATTATAAATTTCGTTTCTTGATATAAATTTTGCATATTTTTTCTCCTTTTCGGTTGATTATACCATATTTTCATACTATATTCCAATAATTATTAGAAATCCCCAATGAATATATCATTGGGGAAATTTTTAATCCTCTTTGCAGTATTCGTGCAATACTGACCAAACAATTTTGTGATGTCTGAGGATTTTCAAAATTCCTGTTACTTCGTTAATTAAATAAGTAATGCAAGGAATTTCTTGAGTTAGATTGTAATCCTTATTGATTTGAATTTCTTTGGCCGTTGGAATTATCTTAGTCAACTTTATGGATATTTCATTATTATCCTGATAATCCCTTACAAGCCTTTGAAACTTTTCAAGCATTTCTCGCCGATTTACTTGTTTCACATGCTTCTGCCCTTTTTCAATCCATCTTAAAGTAATTACATTCTTCATGCCCTTAACCTCCTATCTTCTATTTCGGAGGTTTCTACAAGCCCCCGAAATTCTTCGAAAGGCTCTTTTAGCACCTTTATGCAAAACATTATATCACTTTTTTCCAATTTTTTCAAGTATGTCAATTAAAAAAGAAATTGATGTAGAATTATACTGCTAGTTGCACTACATGTTTTGCTGCTAGTGATTTGTGGATGTCTATTATTCTTTGGTTTGATGAACCTCTGAATTTTAGGTTTGGGTCTTTTCTTGCTTCTATAAATCTTCCGTCTACTAGTACATCTATTTCATTTAGACATTCGTTTGTCATTTCATCTTTTCTTTCTTCTAGTTGTTCTAATGTGTAACCAGTGTAGCACCATACATTAAAATTTGGTCTTTTTTGTTTTACTTCCTTTATGAAGTCCAGCACTTCTGGTATGTTTTCTTTGCAAAGTGGTTCTCCTCCACTTATTGTTATTCCTTTTAGTATGGAATTGTCCATTATCCTATTTATTATTTCTTCCTTGTTGAATTTTTGTCCGTAGCTATAATCTTGTGCTACTTTATTGTGACAGCCTGGGCAGTTGTGTGGGCAGCCACTTACAAATAATACTGCCCTCCATCCTAGTCCGTTTGATATGCTCTCATCATAGAATCCTGCCATATTCATTTTATAAAAGCCCCCTTATGCTCCTTTTATTTCATCATTTCCACCTATATGTGTTACTCTATCTTTTAACTCAGATAGTTTTGCATTGTTCCAACGAGATGTTGTTCCTACTAAATATCCTGTTATTCTTTGTATTGTGTCTATTTCTTCACTTCCACATACTGGGCATTTTGTCAGGTTGGCATCTGCATTTTCAAATCCACATGACATACATCTACTTCTTGTGTGGTTTACACTTCCATATCCCATGTTATATTTATCCATTAAGTCTACTACTGCTTCTATTGATTCTGGGTTATGTGTTGCATCCCCATCTAATTCTATATAGAAAATATGTCCTCCTCCTGTCATTGCATGATATGGTGCTTCTATTCTTGCTTTTTCCTCTGCTGTACATTTGAACCATACTGGAACATGATTACTATTTGTATAATAATCTCTGTCTGTTACTCCTAATATTACCCCATATTTTCTCTTATCTATTTTTGTAAATCTTCCTGATAATCCTTCTGCTGGTGTTGCTAATAATGAATAGTTTAAATCATATCTATCTGCAAATCCATCTACTAAATCACTCAATTCTGTTATAATTTCTATTCCTAGTTTTTGTGATTCTTCTGACTCACCATGATGTTTTCCTGTTAATACTGTTAGTGCTTCTGCTAGACCTATGAAACCTATTCCTAATGTACCATGCTTTAATACTGGTTCTACTTCATCATTTGGTTTCAATTTATCACTATCTATCCATAAACCAGACATTAGTAATGGAAATTGTTTAGCAAGTGCTGAACATTGAAATTTATATCTATCATATAATTGTCTTGCTACTATTCCTGCATATTCCTCTAACTTGTTCATAAATATTTTCTTAACTGTCTTCTTATAAGCCAATGTCATATCAGCTTCTGAGCCTCTACCTAGTTCAAATTTTACTCCTGTTTTTTCTTGTGCTTCTAGCGCTGATTCTATTGCTAGTCCTGGTAAATTTATTGTTGTGAATGATAAATTACCTCTTCCTATTGAAGTATCTTCACCGTGTCTATCTTTAAATACTCTTGTTCTGCATCCCATTGTTGCACATTCATAAATGTATCTTTTTGGGTCATTTGCATCCCATTTTGGATGTACATTAAATGTTGCATCTAGATTTATATAGTTAGGGAAAAATCTTTTAGCTGCTACTTTGCAAGATAATTTATATAAATCGTAATTTGGGTCTTCTGGTAAATAGTTTACTCCGCGTTTTTTCTTCCATATTTGTATTGGGAATATAGGAGTTTCGCTATTTCCTACTCCTCTTTCTGTTGAAAGTAGGATTTCTCTTATTATACATCTTCCTTCCGCTGATGTGTCTGTTCCATAATTTATTGAGCTAAATACAACTTGGTTTCCACCTCTTGAGTGAATTGTATTCATATTATGTATAAAAGCTTCCATTGATTGATGTACTCTATCAACTGTTGCATTTATTGCTGCTTGTAAATCTCTTTCTTCGCCTTTTAAATCCTTCAATTCTTTTTTGATATAGTCTTTTATTTCTATGTCATATAATTTTGATAAGTCTTTACCTAGTAAATCTTCTATTTTCTTAAGTTCTTCTACATATGTTCTTTTTACATATGGTGCTAAATAGAAGTCAAATGCTGGTATGGCTTGTCCTCCGTGCATTTCGTTTTGTACTGTTTCCATTGAAATACAGCCCAAAATACTTGCTGTTTCTATTCTTTTAGCTGGTCTTGAAGCTCCATGACCGGCTTTAAATCCGTTCTCTAATATTTTATCTAATGGATGTTGCAAACATGTTAAGCTTTTTGTAGGATAGTAATCTTTATCATGAATATGTATAAATCCATCTTTTACTGCTTTTCTTGCTTCTGTTGATAATAAAAAGTCGTCTACGAATGGTTTTGTTGTCTCACTTGCAAATTTCATCATCATTCCTGCTGGTGTATCTGCATTCATATTTGCGTTTTCTCTTGTTATATCATTTGCTTTTGCTCCAATTATATCTAGGAAAACCTCTTTTGTTCTAGATTTTCTTGCCACATCTCTGTTATATCTGTATGTAATATAGCTTTGTGCTACTTCCTTTCTAGAAGAAGCCATTAGCTTTTTCTCTACTAAATCTTGAATTTCATAAACAGTAGCTTGCACCTTATCCTCCAAGCTTCTTTCAACTTGACTTGCAATTTTATTTGCTAAATCAATATCTACACCTCCTGGTGTTTGTGACATTGCTAGCGTAATAGCTTTTACGATTCTCTCAACATTAAAATCAGCTACTCTTCCATCTCTTTTAATTACCTGCATCTTTATTACCCCCAAAATTTTTGTTTTTTCTACTTTATAATCCCCATTTTGCTGTAGGAATTTCGCTTCTTCTGTATTAACTTTTTATATTTTATATTTGAAAATTGGTAATGTCAAATGCTACAATTTATGTAATCTTTGAACGATTTTGCCTATATAATCATGCTTAAAGTGGTTTGTCTTTTAGTTTTTACATTAAATTACAAAAATTTTTTTTATACCAAATATAAAAGCTAGTTCCTTGTAAGGAATTAGCTTTTATTACATTTTTGTTACATTATTACTTCAATCTCATTTATTGCCCCATTATCGATTAGCTTTATTTGCTGCTTTGCAATTTCTTGCCCATTGTGTTTGAAGGTTGTTATTCCACTTTGTTTACCATTTGGATTTTTTATTTTTATATTATATATGCTTGTTTTGTATCTATAGCGAATGCTATATTCTTTCCAGTTCGAATCTATGCATGGTTTTATTGTTAAGGTATCATTTTTTATTTGCAGTCCTAGTATGTTTTCTAATCCTACTTTTATATACCAGCTACTTGAGCCTGTGTACCAAGTCCAGCCTCCTCTGCCTATTAGGTTTTGAGCTCCGTACATATCTGCTACTATTACATATGGTTCTACTTTGTATTTGTTGGCTATTTCTCTAGTTCTTGCATGCTCTATTGGTGTTATATATTTGTAGTATTCTACAGCTTTATTTCCTTGTTTTAATATTGCCATTGCCCATACTAGCCATAGTGCTGCATGAGTGTATTGTCCTCCATTTTCTCTTACTCCTGGTAAATATGATTTTATATAGCCTGGATTTAAGTCGCTTTTTTCAAATGGTGGGTCTAATAGTTTTATTATTGCATTTTCTTTGTCTATTAATTGATTTTCTGCTTCTTCCATTGCTATTTGTTGTTTTTCTTTTTCTCCCGCATCTGATATTACTGACCAGCTCTGTGCTATGCTATCTATTCTTGCTTCTTCATTTTCCATACTTCCTATTGCTTTCCCCTCATCGGTATAGGCTCTTTTATACCAACGTCCATCCCAGGCCTGCTCGTTTACTGCCTGTTTCAATGTTTCCATAGTTCCTTTATATTTTGGAATTCTTTCTTCATCTTCTTCGTCTTCACATATTGGAATAAATCTTTGTAGTATATCATATAGGAAAAATGCTAACCATACACTTTCTCCTATTCCTTTATTACCCACTGTACTAAATCCATCATTCCAATCGCCAGAACCTATTTTAGGTAAATTGTGGTTACCTAAGTTAGTAGCTTTTTCTATTGCTCTTATACAGTGCATATATAATGTTTCTTTTTGTGTGGTGCTTGGATGAGTGTCATAGCATTCGTCTGTTCCTTTTTCTAAGCATGGTCCTTCTATATAGGCAATTTCTTCATCTAGTATGCTGTAATCTCCTGTAAATTCTATATATTCTTCTGTTAGATATACAAGCCATAATAGGTCGTCTGAAAATCTGGTTCTTATTCCTTTTCCACTTTCATCGTGCCACCAGTGTTCTACATCTCCTTCTATAAATTGATGCTCTGCATGTTTGATTATTTGCTTTTTCATTAGTTCTATATCTATAAATTTTACTCCTAAGGTATCTTGTAATTGGTCTCTAAATCCAAAGGCTCCTCCTGATTGATAGTAGCCTGACCTTGCCCATAATCTACATGCTATTGTTTGATATGCTGCCCAACCATTTAGCATGATATTTATCGATTCTATTGGTGTTTTTACTTGTACTGTGTTTAGTTTGTCAAACCAGAATTGTTTTACTTCTTGGAGTGCTTTTTGGGCTTTTTCCGGTTCTGAATATTTTTGAATATATTCTTGTATTTCTGTTTTGTCAGTTCCTTCTCCAAATAGTAATACTATTTCTTTGCTCTCAAATTCTTCTAGTTCTATTTCTAGTTCCATTGCTATACATGGTGTTTGTCCTAGTGAGTTTTCGCCATTTAAGCTTATTTTATTTAATGCTTCTGGGTTGGCTAAACTTCCGCTTCCTATAAAGCTTTTCTTATTTCCTGTGAAACTTTTTATTTTTTCTGAACTACTTACAAAACTTAAATTCTTCACTAAATCTTCTGCATATATATTTTCTGCTATCAGAATATTTCCCTCATGCTTTAATGAGATATTTCCCATTGTTTTCATTTCGTCTTCCCCTAGAATTGGCTTGATATAATATATTAGCTTTAGTTTTCTTTTGTCTGGTAGTACATTTTTTAGTCTTATTATATTTATCTTCACTTTATCTTCTACTGGTACAAATATATCTACACTTTGCAAAATATTGTCACTTACGTGCTCGTAATTTGCATAGCCAAATCCATATTTTATATAATAGTCTTTATCATCTGGCATTGGCAAAGCTCCAAGGCTCCACTCTTTACCATTTTTCATGTCTTTTAGATATATTGCCTCTGATGGAACATCTATTACTGGGTTATTGTTCCAGCTACTTAATCTATTTAGTCTGCTGTTTCTACTCCATGTGAACCCTCCCATATTTTCCGTTACTATCGTTCCAAAACTTTGATTTGCAATTATATGGCTCCAAGTTGTTGGCAATTTATGCTCTTTGTTTATTCTTATTACATATTCTCTGCCGTCTGCTGTAAAGCCTCCATATTCATTGTAGTATTTTAGCTCATCTGTTACAAAGTTTTTACCTGCTGTTTCAATTTGCTCTTCTATTTCTTGTGTTTCTATATTTCCAATATTTTTGATACTTTCTATATAATCTTTTTCCATATATTTTAATACTGTAGCAATATTTCCTTCATGCGCATCAATTACTAAATTTGCTTTGAATTCTAAAATACCTTCATCTTGTATTTCTTTGCTATTTATTATGAATATTCCACCTTTTACGTTTTGCATATATGCTAATTGCCTGTTTTGTATTTTTCTTTCTATTCCTTCTTTTACATATTTTTCATATATATTTTCTTCCTCGTTTAATATAACTAAATCAATTAATATATTCTTTGTTCTAAAATATTCATAGGCCTTTAGTAAATCCTCTACTACATATATATCATTTACATCTTTTATTTTTAGTAGTAATATTGGTAAATCACCTGAAATTCCATATTTCCATAAGTCTGCTTGATTATATTTTCTATTTGATAGTCTATTTATATATAGCTTTTTTGTTGGATTCTGGAATAACATAAATGATAGTATTTTTTGGTATTTTTCTATTTCTTTTCCTTTTATTCCTAAATATCTTGTTTCTTCTTCCACTCTTATTTTTGATATTTCAAATACTCTTTTTATGTGCTCTTCATTTTTATATTTTGAAATGTTTTCTTCTATTTTCTCTTTTTCTTCTGAGACTGCAATTATTAGGCTTATAGAGACTTTTTCTCCTGAAGCTACTTTCATTGTTCTCTTCATTCCTATCTCTAAGTCTGGTACTATTCCAAGATTTCTTGAAAACGGTGTTGAATTTGCTATCATTTTAGGTATTCCCAAATTAGTTCTGCCTATTAGTTTTGCTCTATCAGTTTCATATTCTAGTTCTCCTATATTTTCATCTTCGGTGTACAAGTTTACTCCCATATACATGTTACTGTTTCCAGTTCTGCTTTTTCTTTCTACTAATATGGAGCCTGTTTCTTGTAAATATTCTGTTTTTAGAAACAATTTGTTAAATGCAGGATGTGCATATTCTTGTTCTTTACTTGATAATACAGGTTCTAAGACACCTGTTACTTCTATTATTTCTTCTTCATTACCACGGTTCTCTATTTCTAAATTTCTAATTTCTACTGGTTCATTTGGTGAAATTACTATCTTTAATTTAGTTATAATATTATCTTTAATTCCTATATATTTACAACTATCTGGCATAAAGTGAATTTCATATTTTTCTGGACCTGTTTGATTGTTCATCTTAGTTGGTGTCCATATTTCTTGTGTTTTTATATTTTTTAGGTAAAACATTATTCCTTGACTGTAATCGTCTGTTTCTTTGTATTTATTTATTATGATATTTTTGTACTCGCTATATCCTTCTCCCATGTCATTTACGCATACTGTATAGTCTTCGTTTGATATTACATTACTGTTTACCATATGGTTATTTACTTCTGTATATACTCTTTCTGTATATGGTTCATAATCAGTATATTTTAGTTTTTCAATTTTTTCTTTCACTTCTTTTGTTGTTATTACATTTATAGGCATCCTTTCCTGTAATAGTATATCTACAGCCTCCATTTCAGGATTGTGCATAAATCTTTTTTGTAGTACATTATCATTAACTAAATTGTTTATTGATAGCAATATTAATGCTTGGTGATGTGCCATGTATGTTTTTACTGCTGCATTTTTTCTTTTTGTGCTTAATCTTTCTGGAGTATAGTCTAAGGCTTCATATAAACCATATTTTCCATCCATTCCTTGTTCTTGTATTTCTTTTAAGTTTGCCACAACTTCTTTTGGCTGTTCTGTTAATGCCATTGCACTTGCATAAGGAGTTATTATTTTTTCATCGCCAAGCCCTCTTTTTAAGCCAAGCCATGGCACTCCAAATGCCTTGTATTGATAGTTTGAATTTAGGTCTTTCAAATTAAAAGCAGACTCTGAAATTCCCCATGGTATTCCTAATTTTTTGCTGTATTCTTGTTGACTCATTATTAAGAATTTACAAGATTCATCAAGTAAACTTCCTGGATATTTCTTTATATTTATATTTGGCATTAGATATTCAAACGCTGTTCCTGACCATGATACCAAACCTTTGTAGCCATTTAGACTGGTTAAGGTTCTACTTAGCTTATTCCAGTGCTTGTCAGGTATATCCTTTTTAGCTATTGCCACAAAGCTTGCTTGTCTTGCTTCTGAAGCTAATAGGTCGTAATATGAATCTGTTAATTTATTTTCTTCCACATTAAAGCCTATTGAGAATATATTTTTTTCTGTATCATATAGTTCTATAAAGTTAGTAGTCTCTATTATGTGTTCTATTTGTTTTAGTATTTTTTCTGCTTTTATATAGTTTTCTGAGTCTTTCATCTCATTTTGCATTACTCTTATTATGAATTCTTTTAAGGTATATAAATAGCCTATAAAGTTCCCGTTATCCACAGTTGATACATATCTTGGGTATAATGGCTCTAGAGTTTTTGTATTATACCAGTTATATAAGTGTCCATTCCATTTTGGTAGACTATCTATTGTGTCCATCGATTTTTCTAGTAATATCATAGTGTCTTCTAAGGTACTATATCCTAAGTCAAAGCCTGAAACTACTGCTAATAGTCCTAATCCTATATTGGTCGATGAAGTTCTGTTTACTATTTTATTTCTTCTGTCCTCTTGGTAATTGTCTGGTGGCAGGAAGTTGTTTTCTTCATTCATAAATTCCTTGAAATAATTCCAAGTTTTTTCTCCAAGATTTAATATATATTTCTTTTCTTCATTACTTAATTCCTCATATTTATTCTCTTCCACATTTTCTATACTTATATACCATGCTATTATCGGCCCTATTATCCATAATATTCCTATTAATGCCATTAT
Source organism: uncultured Clostridium sp. (assembly GCA_964468015.1). Classification (GTDB taxonomy): domain Bacteria; phylum Bacillota; class Clostridia; order TANB77; family CAG-508; genus UMGS1864. The sequence goes on from CAYXUA010000020.1 coordinate 10,819, forward strand.
TACTGTACCTAAATTTAAACCAATAGCTGCTACAAATATTAAAGTTATCACTCCGCAAAATTATATTTGTTTTCATTAAGTCTATATAGCTAACAAGCGAGGTTCCCGCTTTTCTTTCCGCTTCTTCAGCAGTTGTCCATTCTAGTAGATTCTGCTTTGATATCTTTAATCTGTATATTGCTCTTATTATTGCATCCAGCGAATTATATGCTTTATATGGTAAAAATGATAAGTTTATTATTCCTGCTATAAAACTCCCCTTTATCCCTGTTATATATGGTAAAAAAGCTTTTTGCTTTGGTATATATTCTTTTTTTAGTATTACATCTATTATAGTTGGAATAAATACACTTAGTAGTAAAAATGCCACTATAAACCATATTTTTGTTTTGTATATTAGATTAATTATTCCTATTATTAATAAACTGGCAATTAAAGTTATCTCTACTAAACTTCTTCTTAAATTATCCAATATTTTAAATTTCGATAATTTATTTAATGGGTTTTTTTCTTCTATTCCTTCTTTAGTTAAGACTTTTCCTTTTAGCCATTCTATTATTTGCCAATCCCCTCTTATCCATCTGTGAAGTCTTGATGTAAAACTGTTATATTTTGAAGGGTATCCATCTAGCAAAATTATATCTGAAACTAGACCACATCTTAAGTAATTTCCTTCTAACAAGTCATGGCTTAGTATTTTATTATCTGGCATTCTGTTTTTTAATACATTTGAAAATACTTGTAAGTCGTAAATTCCTTTACCTGTAAATATTCCTTCCCCAAAATTATCTTGATATATATCTGATATTGCATTTGCATAAGCATCAATTCCCGGTAATCCTGCAAATATTCTTGTAAATAAGCTTTTGTTTCCATCTGCTAGATTTATACCTACCCTTGGTTGCATTATTCCATATCCATTTACTACTATGTTTTTACTTAAGTCGATTTCTGGCTTGTTTAGGATATGTGCCATTGCTCCTATCAGTTCTAAACCTGAATTTAGTACTAAATCAGTGTCTGAATCTAAAGTTATTATATATTTTATTTTAGGTATTTCTTCTCCTTCTAAAGTATTTGCTCTAAATTCGTTTTTTTGTTTTTTTAAGATATACTCATTAAATTGACTAAGTAATCCTCTTTTTCTCTCCCAACCCAGATACATCTTTTCCTTGTCATTCCATTTTCTGTTTCTGTATATGAAATGAAATAATGGAAATTTGTTATTGGGATATTTTTGATTTAATTTATCAAGTTCTTTTTTAGCTGTTATTATTATTCTTTCGTCTACTGCTTCTTCTTTTTTATCTCCTGAGGTACAATCTCCTAGTATTGCAAAATATATATTTTCACTTTTGTTGGCTAAATAATATACTTCTAATTTTCTAATTAGATTTTTGATTTTTTTCTCATTGTTTACTATCGTTGGAATAACTACAAAAGTAGCATATTCCTCTGGTATTCCTTTTGCAAAATCCATTTTAGGTATTAATTTTGGTTTTATTACTTTGCTTAAACTTGTATTAATTATTTTAGTTATTATTTCAATTATTGGTATATATGAAACAAGACCTAGCAGTATAGAAAGCCACATATTATGGGTTTGACTTAAAGTATATGTTATTATTAAGATAGAAAAAATTGCAGATATTCCCCAAGTTGATAATATATATATATTAATTTTTGTTTTCTCTTTTAAATACTTTGTATTTACTTCTAAGCTATCCATTAACTGTTGTTTTCCATCTGATATTAAATAATATCCAATATGTGCTTGTTTACTGTTTTTTTCTTTTGAAAATTCTATACTAGCTAATTCCAAAGCTTTGCTTGCAATATATATTTCTGATATCTTTGTTTTTTTAGATATTTCTTTGATTGCATTCCTGTAATAATTCTTTGTTTTATAATCCATATTTGAATATACATTTACAGGATCTTGTTTTAATATTTCTTCTACTCCATTGATTTGCTCAAATATTTCTAGAAAATTAATTCTTGAAAGTTCCTTTATACTTTTTATGCTGTTTCCTATGGATATTTTTTTTAAAGCTATGTCAAAATGCTCTTTTTTTATAATTTCGGAAACAGTTGTCCCCATTTTATTAACTTCTTCCTCTAATATGTTTAAATAACTTATTGCTTGCCTACCATATCTTTTCAATCTGTATGACATATATTCTATAAAAGAATATCTCATTTGTCCCGTTAATAAATTTTTATTTTGCTCGTATGGTCTATTTGTAAATTTAAGTTCTTTTTTATGTTCAACTAATCTTTCTACAATACTTTCCACTTTGTATTTCTGCATTTGCGATATATATATTTTTTCGCAAACTTCTCTAATGTTCTCTATTATTGCAATTTGCAAAAAAACTCCTATAGCCCAGATTTCTTCCATGTTTAATGTCTTTTTTCTCTGATATGCTTTAAGTAAGTCTTGCAAAATTTCTCCATCTATTTTGCTATCTGTATATGCAATTATTTCAGCAGCTAACACATATACCCTTGCTACTCCTTGATACATACCATTTTGTATTCCTACAAAATTTGTATATTTTTCAATAGTAAGGTCTTTTTCAATACTTTTTACTGCTTCTTCAATAATATAATAATTATCTAATAGCCACTCCCCGGCTGGATGTATGTTTATTCCTATTTTTAAATCTTCATTTAGAATTTCGTAAGTCTTTGTTATGAATCTAAAGTTTTCTTTTAACCTTGGAATTGGGTATGTGCTTTTATCTGAATTTGACATTATTATATGGTCTGAGGCTACTTTTTCTAAGTAATTTTCAAGTTGATATCTATCTAATACAGCACCTTTTATATTTAAAATTCTATTATTCAAAATGTACACTCCTAACAAAATTAACTTTTCTGTTATTTTTGCCAGTAGTGGTAAATTTATTCATAAAAATAATCAATTATACCATTGTATATCCCCCAAGCTAATCTGTCTTGGTATTCCTCTGTTTGAAGTAGAGCTTCTTCCTCAGGATTAGATAAAAAGCCACACTCTACTATAGTTGTTGGTATTTCTACATTATCAATTATATATTTACCTGAAATTGCTAGAGATTCTCTTTTATTTTCTTTCTGTATGCTTTCATTTAAATTTTCTTGTATGGTCTTAGCTAGTTTTATACTGTTTTCATCAGTTTTTTTATAGAATGTCTGCCAGCCATAATATTTAGCTTGTGGAATTTTATTTAAATGTATGGAAACAAATATATCAGCCTCTGCTTCATTTCCTATTTTTACTCTATTTTTTATGTCAGACACCTTTTTCTCCCTTAAAGTTTGTTTATCTAAATCATATATGCCATTTTCATCTGACCTTGTTAAAATTACAGTTGCACCACTTTGTTCTAACAAGCTTTGAACTTTTAGAGTTATTTTCAAATTTATAGCATTTTCAGTTGTTCCATTTAAACTTTCTGCTCCGTTCATCGGGTGTCCCGTGTCCTGCATCTAATACAATTACTTTGTTTGAAACTGGTAGAGCAACAGTTTCAATTGTTTCGTCATTATTTTCTAATAAATATGGCACAATAACAGATACTATCACTGCTAGCATGATGAATAGTATCCTCTTTTTATTAAAAATAATCATATATGTACTCCTTTTTCTTATTAGTATATATATGATTATATTGTTGTTTTATTCTAAAGTTCTCTTATTTATTTGTGTCAACATCTCCGTCCGCAAAATTATCTTGCTTATTTTCTATATTTTTATACCAGTTATTTAATTGTCTTCTATTTTTAAAAATAATAATTTCCTTATTTTTATTTCTTTCTAGTACATCAATAATAAATTTTCTTCTCGTTTTGTTCCAGTTACGGATCCATTTTATGAACTTCCAGTCTATTCTTTCTCTGCAGCCGGGTATATCTGGCTTTTCTTTGTTTGGAGCTTCTAGATATCTTGTTATTACTCCTTTTAGTTTAGCAAATGTAGAATAGTATAAAAATATTATTAAATCCGCACTTTTCACTCTTATTTCTAGTGTGCTTCTGTATCTGCCATCTAGTATCCATTTTTCTCTATTTACTATATCCAAAATCATTCTGTCTCTTTCTTTTTCATCTCTAATTTCCTAATTAGGAAAATAATGTATTGCATCTATATGGTATACTGATAAATTAAATTTTTCTCCTAGTTTATTAGCTAGAGTGGTCTTTCCTGTACCTGTTCCACCTATAATTGCAATTTTATTATATTTATACCTTTCTATTCTCCTATATTTTTTCTTTTGTTTATTATATATTCCCCTTCTTTTTTTGGCAATAATTGCTACTTTTTTTCTTCATCCCCATATTTACATAGTTTAA
>CAYXUA010000021.1:0-15094 GCA_964468015.1 uncultured Clostridium sp.
TTATTATACATTGAAAAATATTTTCTATTATATATTTAGCAGATATTTAAAATGAAATAGGAGAGTTCAAAAGAACTCTCCTATTTCATTTTAAACCAGCCTATATATTGCTTTTTTCCCAAAAAAACAAGGTAAGTCACATTTGTAGCCAAAATTACAACGAGTGCCTACATCATACTCCTTTAATTCACTATAAATTTCAGGGTCTGTTTGTTCTACCCCTGTCAAGTATTTCTTTAAAGTAGATAATGTTTGCAACATAATTTCATGCTGTGCTTGACCACATAATCTTTCATAACTCTTTTCTATGAATTTCTCGTATGTTCCCATCTCACAAATGTTAACCAACATACCTTGTGGGTAACTTTCAGCAATAGATTTCATATCCTCCAGCCATTCTACATTTTCTCTTCCAGCTTGTATTATTTCCGGAATATAGAAGTCAACTTTCTCTGGGATGGACATTGTGTATGCAATACTACGATGTCTATGGGCCTGAGCTAGTTGTGCAAATGAGCCTAAATATGTTGTACAATAAACTTCTCCCCATTGTTCTCTATGTTTTTTTCTTTTATCAAAAAGTGATAAAGCTCTTGGTTTTGGCTCACTTTTCAATTCAGGGATATACAAGAAATCCATTTGTTCAACAAACTCTTTTAATACTTCTTTTAATTTTGATGTAAAGGCTGTTTCCTCTTCATTTTTTATGTAGTCTTTACACCAATGTAAAATATAGTTCATTTGCCTTAAATTTGTGGTATACATCATGTTAGTAGCGGGAGTAAAAACACTTATAAAATATCTAGCATTTTCCATTGCTAACTTATTTACTTTTGTATCATCCATTTTAGGATAAGTAGATTTAATTCTTGCTTTCAATCTTTCTATCCATTTTTGATACAATTCCTTTTCTTTTCCCTCTACTTTCATTTTTGTATACCTTGCTGATTTTTCAGAAGTAACATACTCTCTTTCATTGTTCAAAATCATAGCAAGAATTTTAGGAATTCCTTCTAAATATAGGGTAAAATGTGCATGTTCATATACGCTATGATGTCCAAAATTTAGAGTCAAAGATATTCTCCTTTTAGTTTTTTCTTCCTCTTCAAACAGTATATCTCCAATGTCTCCTGACATATAGCAAACACCTGCCGCTTTACCTCCAAAGCTTAATGCCTCCTCTTTCTCCATTTCATAGCCTACTTCTGTTGAAGCAATACATCTGATTTTCATCTTTTGTTCCTCCTTAAATAATTATTTTACAAGGAAATTTATGTAAATCGCCTTTGATTATTCTATAATATTTCATTCAATTTGTCAACATAATAAAAGGTACGGAAACTCCGCACCTTTTATTAGCATAAGCAAGCATTTTAATTAAGTATATTACCTATTATTATTATTCATGTAAAAATCTTTTTACTGCTTCAGCATATTTTTCTGGCAGTTCTACTAAATTATCCAAATCATAAATACGTTTTCCAAAAATGAGCATAGCATTATTATTTACAGTAATTGCTATAACTTTTTCTTCCCTCACCTGTACACTATGAAAATCTCTTCTGGCAATTACAGTTAAAATTGAATCTCCAATCTCTAAAGAAGATGTCAGTTCTTTACGATTTCCAGAAGCATCATATACCTCTACATTAGTAGTATGAGGGTTTACTTGACGAGATAGATATAATTTTCCATCTTCTCTAATACTAGAGCCAAAAATAGTTCTAATAGTTTCTCGTTTACTTCTAGATTCTCCTTGAGAAATTGCATATTGTCTTGTTTCTTCACGATTATTTACAACTGTTTCTTTCTGTTTCTTCAATTTTGGAATTTCTATTTCGTCTTCAATATAAACATTTCTTATCTTATACATCCTAGCTTTAAGCACCATTGCCTTATCTCCAGTCCATAAGATAACATTCTCTCTTTTCCCTTTGATAGCATTTAAAATATCATCATCGGGATTTACAGAGCATTCTGGAATTTCTATGGGAATAATATGTCGCTCTTCTTTAACAGCTTTTGCTAACAATCGTTGTGCGTTAAGTCTTGAAGTTGCTTTTTTGTCTTCATCTTTTTTGGAACTTGCATAATCCAATTCTTTAATAGTAACTGATGTTAGAACAAAAGTAAACCCAGACTTAATTGCAATATCGATTGCATCCAATAAATTAGTAGCATGTATAACAGAAGCATCCAATACAATCACTTTATTCCCCTCAGGAAATTCAATCTCTTCCAAATCATTTTCTAAGTCTTTTAACTTACCAATAACCCGATTTTTCAACATCGGATTTTTGTTAAATACTTCTATTAGAGTCCTTCTGCCAAATCCGGTCTTTTCAGCCAACTCTTTGAGGGAGCAGCACTTTCCAGCACATTGCTCAATTTTAGTTACGATGTCATACTTCTTAAACATATTCAAAAATCCTCCTAATGTAACCACCTGCTTGCTTTATGCTATATATAATTTATAGGCATAGCACCTATATTCTTATTATACTTCTTTTGCTAATTTATGTCAACTTAGTGTGGTAGAACTTCATTAAAAATCTGTGCCAAATATTTCATACTAGTAATACATTGCTCTAAAGTATTTCCTGTTGCTCCTACTTCTATTATACATGCTCCTTTGGCTACGTGTTGATTATATCTTGAATTTCTTAATATTATTGGTCTAAATAGCCCTGGATACATTTCATTTGCTTTTTGTTGTATCTTTATTGCTAACTTTAAATTTTCTTGCCAGTTTTGATGTTCCAGTCCGCCTCCATCTGTTCCTATTACAAACATTAACTGAGCAGCATACTCATCTCCTATTTTTACTGTCGGCGCATAGTTACTATTGCTTCCTACAGCATCTCTATGTAGGTCTATTACAATATCACAGCTTTGCTGATTTAATAGATTTTCTACTACCTCTAGAGAACGATTATACGAGCCTGAATATGCAGGATAGTCGTTATATGTTGTATCATGTCTTACTGAAAAATTATATTTTTCTAGAAAATTCTGTAATTCTGTTCCAGCTCTTGCAACAGAGTAATTTAAATCTGTAGTTCTATAATTTCCTGTCATTGTATAATTATAATTTTCTGTTGGAGTATAGCTCTCACAGGTATGTGTATGGAATATTAATATGTCTTTGGTATTAGACAATTCTATATTTGAATTCAGCATTTCTTCTGTTAGATTATACTTTGAGCTATTCTTTATTTGAACTCCTTGATATTCATTTGTATATGTAGTTTTTATATTATTTTCTTCAATTACCTGAGTGTTTGCATTTTCCGGTATTTCTGTATTTATGCTAACTTCTTGTTCTTCCTCTACTGGTTGCTCTGGCTCATCTTCACTTATTTGTACCTTTTCTTGGACTAAATTATCACTCATAGCTAATTGTGTACTTAAAATTTTTTCTATATAACTTTTAGTATCTTCATTTTCATTGTGCTCCTGAGTATTATTCATTCCCGGTATTGAACTATTTATAGAAGCTGTGAATACTTTATTATTTTTCACAAAGTTAAAATATCTAGTTATACAAATCATAGCAACTAATACTACTATTCCGCTTTCCTAGATATTTTAATAAATCTTTTATATTGAATACGGCTACATTGACCATAATTTCTCCTTTGAATTATATAATATACCCTATATATATTCAAAGATTTGTTATGTTATGCAAAAATATTTTATTTTGTGTTTTCTACTATTGTTCCCCTAGTTTAACCAGTTTTCTTGCATTCTTATGTAGACTATGCTATAATCTTATTACATTTTTTATATTTTGTAAGCATGTATGCTTACTATAAATTGAAAGGAGATTACATCATGTGGATTACTGACTTATTATGGATTATTTTCGGTATTGTTTTATTCCTTGCTATAAGGGATATCTTTGTAAAAAAAGAACCCCCTTATAGCTTAGCGGAAAGAATTATTGAAATTCCGTATGAAAGAACTCCTCATAAAGATATTCCTTTTTTTCGGGATTCGATAATTTACTCTTATAAGGGAACAGGGCATTACAAGGATTTTCACTTTAAAGAAATATATTGGTTGTTTGATTCAGATGGAAATTATATCCCATCTGGGAAATTCACTTGTATCTTTCGAGACAGTTGTGTATTTGATTTAACGCCATGTACATTAGGCAATGTACTTATTAGAGGTACTTTATTTCCTAATGGACATAAAATTTTCAGCTTTTATAATTTAGTTGAAATCAAAGAAAATGCCCTTGTATTTACAAAGTTCGCATTTACAGATAATCATGAATTTGGGCCATTATATGATATTGCTAGATTTGATGATTGTCTTAAATACGTTGATAGAGGACTTGAATATGATGGTAATATACCTATGGCTCTCCCTTTTAGATATCAAAGTAAAGTTAATTAATTTTCGAATCCATTATAAAGGAATAAATAGAGCAGTAAAACTGCTCTATTTTATTTTTTCTATAATACTATTTATATTTAATTCTATCTTTTCTGCTTCACCTGTTCGCATGTTCTTTAGCTCTGCTTGGCCTGTTTGTAGTTCGTTGTCGCCTATTGTTATTACATATTGAGCTGATATTTTGTTAGCATATTTGAATTGAGCATTTATGCTTTTTCCTGTTACATCTTTCTCGGCATATATATTGTTTTGTCTTAATTCATGCACTAGTTTTGTTGCAAATACATTAGCCTCTTCTCCTATTTGAGCTATGTATATTTGTGGTACTTTCATTTGTACTAGATTTTCTGGATTGTATTTTTCATATATTTCTATTAATCTTTCCATTCCCATTGCAAACCCTAGTGCTGGCGTATCCTGACCGTCTAGCTCCTTTGCCAATCCATCATATCTTCCTCCTCCTAGTACTGTATAGCCCTCATTTTTTGATATGAATTCAAATACTGTTTTAGTATAATAATCTAGTCCTCTTACTATTTCTGGATCTATTTTGTATTGTATTCCTATTTCATTTAATAGTCTTTTTACATTTTCAAAATGCTCACTACATTCTTCGCAAAGATAATCTAATATTATTGGTGCTCCTTGATTTAGCTCTTTACATTTTCTTTCTTTGCAGTCTAGTATTCTCATTGGGTTTCTTTCAAATCTTGATTTACATGTATCACAGTATTGGTCTAGATTTGGTTTTATAAACTCTCTTAATGCATTTTGATATTCAGCTCTACATTTTGGGCAACCTATACTGTTTATATTTAGTTCTATATTTGGTATGTTTAACTTTTTAAATATATCATTTGCCATTGTTATTGTTTCTACATCTACTAGATATGAACTACTTCCCAATACTTCTGCTCCTATTTGGTGGAATTCTCTTAGTCTTCCCTTTTGTACATTTTCATATCTATACATTGCCATATTGTACCATACTTTAATTGGTGATGGCATTGATGACATTCCATTTTCTATATAAGCTCTTACTACTCCTGCTGTTCCTTCTGGTCTTAAGGTTATACTTCTTCCACCTTTATCTTCAAATGTATACATTTCTTTTTGAACAACATCTGTTGTATCTCCTACTCCTCTTTGGAATAATTCTGTATGTTCAAATACAGGTGTACGAATTTCCTTATAACCATAATTAGATAATATGTTACTTATTTCTTTTTCTACATATTGCCATTTATGGCTTTCTGTTTGTAATAAGTCCTTTGTTCCTTTTGGTCTTTGTATCATTTTTTACTCCTTTCTAGGTTGCAAATTAAAATATATTGGTTCTTCGTCTTTTATCATTGATGATTTTCCATGCCCTGGATAAATTATTGTGTCTTCTGGAAGAATTAGTAATTTATTTGTTATTGATTTCATTATTGCTTCAAAACTTCCTGTTGGTAAATCGGTTCTTCCCCATGTTCCTCTAAATAGTGTATCACCTGATATTAATAACTTTTCTTGTTCGCAGTATAAACAAATTCCACCTTGTGTATGTCCTGGTGTATGTATTATTCTAAACTCTAGTTCTCCTATATGTATACTATCTTCGTCATCCAACCTTGAATCTGCCTCTAATACAATTTTATGTATGCCTAGCACGTATGGAAGACTTATTTCTGGATTGTATAATCCTTCTACATCATCTCTATGTATTAATATTTTTCCTCCTAAGGCTTCTTTAACTTCTGCTACTCCTCCTATATGGTCTGCATGGCAATGTGTTAGTACTATGTATTTTACTTTTCCCTCCAGAATTCTTACCATTTCAATTACCTTGTGAGGTTCTCCACCTGGGTCTACTATCATTGTTTCATGAGTTTTTTCATCTTCTATTATATAGCAATTTGTTATATGCGAATCCCCTATATTTAATTTTACCCTTTTTAATATCATTTGTGATTACTTCCCTTCTCTATTTAGTCTTGCTTATCATTCTTTCTTCTTACTTCATATACACTATCTACTAATTTCAAAGCTTTTATCACTTTGTTTAATTCATCTAGGTTTTCTATTTCTATTGAAATATCTAATATTGCTACTCTTTGTTTATTTGTTTTAGTATTTACTCCCATAAGTAATGCTTTCGTGTCATCTATCTTTTTAATTACATCAGATAGTAATCCTTTTCTATCATTTGCAAGTACTTCTATTTCTACATTATATTTTGCTTTTACTTGATTATACCAAGCCACATCTATTAATCTATTTTCTTCTGACACTAATTGTTTAGCATTTATACAATCTGCTCTATGTACTGATACCCCTCTGCCTTTTGTTATATATCCTACTATTGCATCTCCTGGTAATGGATTACAGCATCTAGATAATTTTACTAAACAATTGTCTATTCCTTTTACAACAATACCTGATTTTGATGGCTTTGTTGTATTAGTTCTTGTATGTACAAGTTCTTCTATCTTTTCTTCTATATCTTCTTCTTTATGTACTTTTCTGTATTCCTCTAACATTCTTGATATAATTTTGGTCTGTGATATAGCTCCAAAACCTATACTTGCATACATATCTTCTATATTAGAATATTTATATCTATCTAAAGCAGCTTTTACAAATTCTGGCTTAAACAGTTCTGAGTGTGTCATTCCTATTCTTTTTATTTCTCTTTCTATTGCTTCTTTTCCTTTTGTTATGTTTTCTTCCCTCAATGCCTTTTTAAACCATTGTTGTATTTTATTTTTTGCAGCTGAACTTTTAACAAATTTTAGCCAATCTCTGCTTGGACCTTTTGCATTATCTGAAGTTAGTATTTCTACTATATCTCCATTGTTTAATTGTGTTAATATCGGCATCATTTTACTGTTTATTTTCGCTCCAACCATCTTGTTTCCAACTTCAGCATGTATAGTATATGCTAAATCTATTGGTGTACTTCCTTTTGGTAATACTTTTATATCTCCCTTTGGAGTAAATACATATACTTCATCTTCAAATAGCTCAGTTTTTAAGGTTTTTAGGAATTCATCTGGGTCTAGAGTATCTTTTTGCCATTCTAGTGTCTCTCTAAGCCATGCTAGTTTATCATCTTTTACTGTTACATTTGATTTTTTTGTTTTATTGGCTTCTTTATATGCCCAGTGTGCTGCTATACCAAATTCAGCTATTCTATGCATGTCCCAAGTACGAATTTGCACTTCAAAAGGTGTGGCATTTGGGCCTATTAAAGTTGTATGTATTGATTGATACATGTTTGGTTTTGGTACTGCAATATAGTCTTTAAATCTACCTGGCATTGGACTATATAGCTCATGTACTACTCCTAGAGCTGCATAACAGTCTTTGACTGAATTTACCAATATTCTTATCGCAAATAGGTCGTAAATTTCATCTAGAGTTTTATTGTCTCTTTTCATTTTTCTATATATACTGTATAAATGCTTTGCTCTTCCTTCTATTTCGAATTCTATATTCTCAGCTCTTAAACCATCTTTTACTTTTTGTACTATTTTATCTAAGAATTTTAATCTTTGCTCTCTTTTTTCATCTAGACCTTGAACAATTTCAAAGTATTCTTCTGGATATAGATATCTAAAAGATAGGTCCTCTAGTTCCCATTTTAAAGTATAAATACCTAGTCTATTTGCGAGTGGAGCATATAGGTCCATTGTTTCTTTGGCATTTGCTATTTGTCTATCTCTTGATAAGTATTTTAATGTTCTCATATTGTGTAGTCTGTCTGCTAACTTTATAAGTATAACCCTTATATCTTTTCCCATGGCAAGAAACATTTTTCTATAATCTTCTACTTGCTGTTCTTGTGCACTTGAATATGATAAGGTGTTTAATTTTGTTACACCTGCAACCATCTCTGCTACTGATTTTCCAAATTGATCTTCTATATTCTTATTTGTTACTGGCGTGTCCTCTACAACATCATGCAACAATGCAGCACAGATTGTATCTTCATCCATCTCAAGTCCTGCTAATATGTACGCAACACCAAGTGGATGTATTATGTATGGTTCACCTGATTTTCTACATTGATTTCCATGATGTAAATTAGCAAAATCATAAGCTTTACGTACTACTTCTTCATTGAATTTTGCATTTTTCTCTTTGGCTTTTTCTATTACATCCTCTATTGTTGCATTCTTTTTGTTTGACATACTGCTCCCTTCTTTCTGTTTTAATATGTTCTCATTATATCTTTCATGTTTATTTGTAAATATTCATTGTTATTGAATTCATTGATTTCTAGCATACCTACAATATCTACTTTATCTCCAAGTTGATATTCTTCTGATAGATTTCCCATGTTGAAGCCTATTGCATCTATCCATTGGTTCTCATTATTTAAAGTAAGTTTTAAATGTTTTCCTTCTGACAAAGCTCTTATTGAACTTATTTTCAAGTTTTTGAATAATATTATAGGCATTTTATTTGCTTCTCCAAATGGCTCTAATATTCCTATTTCCTTAGCAATTTCCTTTTTTATTTCTTTACTTGATAATTGGTAATCTATATTTATTATTGGTATAATATCAGATATATTGCTACTATCTACAAGCTCTTGGAATTTGTTTTTAAACTCTGCAAATTTTTCTCTTTTTAAAGTCAATCCTACTGCCATTTCATGTCCACCATATTTCTCTAGGTATTCACTCGTTTCACATAAAGCATTATGAAGGTCAAAACCTAGTATACTTCTTCCAGAACCTTTGGCCTCTTCTCCTTCAAAGCATACCAATATGGTTGGCTTATAGTACATTTCTGTCAATTTTGAAGCAACTATACCAATAACTCCATGATGCCAATTCTCGCTGCCTAATACTATACTATTAATATTTTCTACTTCTTTTTCTATTTGAGCATTTGCTTCTGTAAATATCCTCTTTTCTATATTTTGTCTTTCTTGATTATATTGCTCTAGCTTTTTAGTTATTTCTTGTGCTTCCACTATATTAGAGGTTAAGAATAGTTTTAACGCTTCCTCAGCATGTCCCATTCTTCCACAAGCATTTATTCTAGGTGCTACACCAAAAGATATTGTTGAAGAATCTATCTTCTTATATCTAGATACTTTTAATAACTCTCTAAGTCCTAGATTTCTTGTAACTTCAATTAATTTTAGGCCTAACTTTGCAATCACTCTATTTTCATCAATAAGTGGTACTATGTCTGAAATTGTTCCCACACATACTAGGTCTAAATATTTTAAGTATTCCTTTTCATCTAACTCTAATTTCATTGAAATAGCTTGTATTAGTTTGAATACAACTCCTACTCCTGCTAGGCCTCTGAAAGGATATTTACTATCTCTTCTTTTGGGGTTTACTACGGCCATAGCTTTTGGAATTTCATCTAATGCTTCATGGTGATCTGTTATTATTGTTTTTATTCCCAAACTGTTTGCATAGTCAACCTCTTCTATTGCAGATATTCCGCAATCTACTGTAATCATTAAGTCATAATTTTGCTTTGATATATCTTCTAGAGTTTCTTTTTTCAAACCATATCCCTCATTTAATCTATTAGGTATATGATATGATACATCTACTCCTCTTTCATCTAAGAATTTCTTTAAAACGGCAATACTTGTTATTCCATCTACATCATAATCTCCATATATTAGTATTCTTCCCCTTTTATCTATTACTTCATGTATTTTCTCAACTGCTATGTCCATATCTTCTAGAAGATATGGATCATAGAAATCTTTTCTTGTCGGGTTTAAGAATACTTCTATCGGTTTCTCTTCAGTTAGTCCCCTATTAACTAGCACACCTGCAATTAGCTCTGATATTCCAAAGCGAGATGATATCTTTTCTATCATCTCTTTGCTAGGTGCCATACACTCCCATTTCTTCTTCATTTAATTTCTCCCATTGCTTAAAATATTCTAAGTATATCATTGTAGGCTACATATATTGATAACAAAATCATTAAAACAAAACCTGCTGCTTGTATATTTACTTCTAGCTCCATACTCATCTTTTTTCTTCTTATTGCCTCTATTAAATATATAATTATTTTTCCTCCATCTAAGGGTGGAAATGGCAATAAATTGGTAACTCCAAGTGATAATGATATTAATGCCATTATATATGCAAAATCTGTAAATCCACTTGTTTGTGATACTACAGACGAAATACCTATTGGTCCCATTAATTGGTCTGTTTTTATTCCTTGCGTAAATAACTCTTTTAAGTTATTAATAATTGCCCCTGAAAAATTAACGGTATTCCAAAAACCATAATATACATTATTTGTGAAAGTATCTTCAGCTTGTTTTAAATTAATTCCTATAACATATCTATTATCTTCTATTAATGTTGGTATAACATTTACTGTAATTTCCTCATTATTTCTTTTTACTTTGAATTCAACTGGTGTATCTTTAGCATTGCTAATTACTGTATCTAAATCCATTTTTAAATGTAGTTTTTTACCATTTGCGCTAATCAGTTCATCTCCTGCTTGCAATCCTGCTGTTTCTGCTGCATAACCTGATATAGTTTCATCTATAGTCATTGAATAATAGTTTCCTACCCCTGTGGCTATTATGAAATATATTACTAATCCAAATACTATATTTATAACTCCACCTGCTGCTACTATCAGTATTCTTTTCCATACACTTATATTATTAAATGCTCTTGGGTCAGAAGATTCTTCTTCTTCTCCCTCAAGCAATACATATCCACCTAATGGAACAGCTCTTAAGGTATAAAATGTTTCACCTTTGCGCTTTCCTAGTAATTTTGGACCAAATCCTACTGAAAACTCGTTTACCTTTACTTTACATAGCTTTGCAACTATGAAATGTCCACCTTCATGTATTATTACTAAAAAGCCTATTAGAATTATAAATTTAATTGCTGATATTAGAAAACCTAACAATTATTTTCCTCCTAATTATAATATTATATTAACTAAAGCAAAGACAAAAGGTGCTACAAATATAACACTGTCTAATCTATCTAACATTCCTCCATGTCCTGGAATTAAATTGCTAAAATCCTTAACTCCTGCGTACCTTTTTATTGTAGATGCTGCCAAATCACCAATTTGTCCTATAGCACTTAGTATTATTGAAGCTGGTACTATCCATAAATATGATATATCAAAATTCATATATGTATTTAATATATATGTATATCCTACTGTTAGTAGCATTCCTCCTAACAGTCCACCTATACAGCCTTCTATACTTTTCTTAGGGCTAACATTTGTAAATTTATGCTTTCCCCATTTTTTACCTATTAAGTATGCAAATACATCTGTTCCCCAAGCCGGTATAATTGCATACCATACTAATAACTTGCCATTCTCTAATTCTGTAGTTAATGGTAAAAATATCATAAATCCAACTATATATATTATTCCCAATATTGTAACTGCTGCATCATAAATTGTTATTTTCATTTCTGAAAAAATAACTTTTGCGAACACCCATACTAGTACTATTGGTATTATTAATAATAAATACACTAATTGACTTTCATCTAGGATATGTATAAGGGGAATTATAAACGCTGAAACATATCCAGCTTCTACTATTGGTTTAGCTTTTTCTTTAAAGCATGAAAAATATTCATGCAAGCACATTATTGCTACAATTGTAAATACAATATCTATAACAAGCTTATTCCCTAAAACCAATACAAGTACTATCATTGGAAATCCTAAAAGTGCTGATGTCCATCTTTGTATATTCACTGTTATTCTCCTTTCACCTATTTTGCTCCAAATCTTCTATTTCTTTTTTGAAATTCTTCTATTGCTTCTAGTAATGCTTCACCATCAAAATCTGGCCAATATTTTTGTGTAAAGTAGTATTCTGAATATACAATTTGCCATGGTAAAAAGTTACTTGTTCTAAGCTCCCCACCTGTTCTTATTACTAAATCTGGGTCTGGCTCGCCTGCTGTATATAGTGAATTTGTAATTGTGTCTTCTGTTATATCTTCTAAATTCATTTCACCATTTTTAACTTTTTCTGCAATTTGTTTCGTAGCTCTTACTAGCTCAGCTCTTCCACCGTAATTAAACGCAATATTTAACACAAGTCCTGTATTATTTTTCGTTTTTTCTACAGCTTCTTCTATTTCTTTCCTCAATGCATTATTTAGTACAGTTATATCTCCTAATACTACAATCTTTATATTCTCTAAATCTGCCTTCTTGCTGAAGCGCTCTAAGTATGTTTGTAATAATATCATTAATGCTCCAACTTCATCTTCTGCTCTTTTCCAATTCTCGGTTGAAAAAGCATATACTGTTAGATATTTAAGTCCAATTTCATTTGCATATAATGCAATATTTTCTAATGCTTTTACACCTTCTTTATGTCCTAATTTAGGGTCTAATCCTTTTTGTCTAGCCCATCTTCTATTTCCATCCATTATAATAGCTATATGCTTTGGTAAATTATTAAAATCAACTTTCTCTTTCATTATTCCACCCATATTAATATATATTTCTTTTTTCAAATACTATACCGACATTATTTCTTTTTCTTTGCTTGCTAATATTTCATCTATTTCACTTACTTTAGCATCTGTCATTTTTTGAATATCATCTTCTGCTTTTTTCAAATCATCCTCTGTTATAATGCTTTCTTTTTGCATTGTTTTATATTCGTCTATTCCTTCTCTTCTTATAGCTCTAATTGAAACCTTTGCTTCCTCTGCTATTTTCTTAATATCTTTTACTAATTCTTTTCTTCTCTCTTCATTTAATTCTGGGAAAACAAGTCTTATAACCTTTCCATCATTATTTGGATTAATTCCTATATCTGCTTTTAATATTTCCTTCTCAATTTCCTTTAAAATACTAGCATCCCAAGGTTGTATAACTATAAGCCTTGCCTCTGGTACAGATATACCAGCTACTTGTGTTATAGGTGTTGGTACCCCATAATAATCTATCTTTATTTTATTTAATATTGCTGGATTCGCTCTTCCAGCTCTAACTTCTGATAAATTTTCTTGATATACACTTATCGTTTTTTCCATTTTAGTTTTAATTTCTGAATAATCTGACATTTTTATTTCCTCCTTAATTTTCTATTATAGTTCCTATTTGCTCACCTTTAATTATATTTACAATATTATCTGGGTTGTCCATCGCAAATACTACAATTGGAATCCTATTATCCATACATAAAGATGTTGCAGTAGAATCTAATACTTTTAAATTTTGATTTAATATATCCATATATGAAATTTTATCATATTTTACAGCATTTGGATTAACTTTTGGGTCATCTGAATATACTCCATCTATTGTTTTGGCAAATAATATAACATCTGCCTCAATTTCTGCTGCTCTTAATGCTGCTGTTGTATCTGTTGAGAAATATGGATTTCCAGTTCCACAAGCAAATATAACTATTCTGTCTTTTGCCAAATGGTTCATTGCTCTTCTTCTTATATATGGTTCTGCAACTTCTCTCATCTCAATAGCTGTTTGCACTCTAGTTGCCATCCCTCTTGCCTCAAGCTCTGATTGTATAGCCAAGGCATTTATAGCTGTTGCCAACATTCCCATATAATCAGATGTGGTTCTTTCTATTGTTTTACCATATCTACCTCTCCAAAAATTTCCACCTCCAACTACAATGGAAAGCTCTACTCCTAAATCCTTAATTTCCTTAATTTGGTCACAAATTTTACCAACAATTTCAGAATCAATAGGACTCTGTTTATTACCAGCTAATGCTTCTCCACTAAGCTTTAATAGTACCTTCTTATACTTTAGCGCCACATTTACACTCTCCTTTTTATTATAATACTTTGTATATTCTATCATATATTATTCTAAATTGGAAACAATTTTTGAAAATAAATTAAGATTTCCTTAAAAAAAATTAAAGTGCACCTCAATTTTGAGATACACTTTAACCAAAAACTATTTACATTATTTTGCTACAATTCATAAAACATTTAAATAGTTTGAGCTATTTATACTATTTGCTCCTTGTACACCAACAATAATTATATAGTTTTCTCCTGGTGTTGTAATACTTTTATCTGTTAACTCTGCCATAAAAAAGAGATATTCATTAAGAATATCTCCCTTGTAGGATTATTATACTATATTTGCCCGACTATCCTTCTTCGAGCTTTTGCAACACCAAGGAATCTTTCATTTTCAGACATTTTCATATTTAAATATCTTATTCTCCCTTCATTCACCCTATTACGCCATTCTTGACGATGTTCTAACAAGCATTGAGCGTTGACTTTAAATTCCTCATGATTTTTAATCAGATTTCGCCATTTCATATAAAACTGACTATCTGTAATGCCCTTATCTTGGAATCTTTTACGGAATTCTTCAACACCCATATATTGTTTTAGAGCTGTTTTCAGCAATACATCTGCTGAAAAGAATTTTTTGCTTTTAATGAGTTCTATCAGCAGACACTTGAATTTCCGCTTGTTGAATGTAACTAGCGCATAAAAATTTTGGTTATACACCAAGCCTACCTTATCATCAAGGCAAAAAATTTTAGGAACTGATTTCATATAATAATCCTCCTTTAAGTGTTTGATATGTCTTTATTATACTATATTTTAGAGTTTTTTTCAACAATAATAAATCGAGAACATATTTTATAATGTAGGTTAGTCAAACATATGTCACACTTTTTTGAAAAATATATAGTTTGAAT
>CAYXUA010000022.1:0-14864 GCA_964468015.1 uncultured Clostridium sp.
ATATTTGTATCTGTTATTGATATTTTATCATAATATTTTTTTACTATGTTTTCAGCTTCTATTTTGTTTGTTTCTGTAAAAACTTTTTCTCTGTCTGTTCTTAAAGCTAATATTGCCCCTTCTCTTTTTTTGCTCAAATCTGTTTTATCAAGATACATTACTATGTCTGTAGTTAATATTATCTTTGCATTCGTGAAATGTTTTTTCATGAATTCATAAGACTTTTCTTCTCTAGCTATCATTGTTAAATCTGGATGATTATTATATATTTCCTTTGAAATTTCTAGTTCTTTTCTTCCCAAGTCTGTGTCTGAATAATATACTGTTTGTGGAAATATTATTATTTTGTTATTAGGAAAATTTTGTATTACCTTTCTTCTTCCTTTTTCTGGTCTTTCATAAGTATCTCCTATATTTCCACCACCATGCATGAATAATACATCATCTGGTTTTATATATTTTTTTAATTTATCAGCACATAAGTGTAAATTTCTTTCTGGTACTGTATATATATCATATCCTTTTAAATTATCTTTTAAAAATTTTTCCTCTGTCATTGCTATTGCATTATCTCCTAAATTGCCATGATGAGGTATTCCAAATATTATAGCTCTTTTCACCAAATTTCCCCCTATATTATTTTTGTTATTATTTGCTTTTTATATTCTTCATCTTCAAAATTATCATTTACTTGATTTCCATCACTAACTTCATTAGTATATTTATTATCAATTTTTTCTTTTTCTACAACATTTCTGTTAAACCATTCATATTCTATATCGCAATGCCCTATATCTAAAGCTTGATATCCTTCTTGTGATAAGTCATAAGCTATAACAGTTGCTGTTGGACCTAGAGCAATTATAAATAGTTTATCTTGTTTTTGTTTTCTTAGTGTTTCTAAAATTTCATCATATTTATCAAATGCATTTTCTGCTGGGCAAATTATTCTCTGCACACTCTTGCATTTGCTTAATAAATCATTTCCAACTCCAAATCTTGTTTTTTCACCTTCGCAAATTACAACCTCTCTATTTTCCCATATTTTTTTAAGCAAATCAAAATACTCTCCACATTTTGATTTATCTTTATATCGTATATATAATCTAGTTATATTAGCTGTACAATATGTAGTATCTTTGTCTAAGTATTTAAGCCATGAATTCCTTGTTCTATACATATTTTTTATCCAGAATTTTTCACTCTCTTCTGTTAAGTTTTCAAATGTTACTATTGCATCGGGTACCCCTATTAAGCATTTATCATTTTTACTTTTTAGTATTTCTTCTAGACGCTCACTTAATTTTTTATCTAATTTTTGAAATTTCAGTGGTCTTCCTAATATCAAGTCTAATTCTCCATCACCAAATCTTGATATGGACTTTTTTGTTTCAAGTAATTTTTTTAGAGATTTTTCTAAATCTAGTATTTTTATTTCACTATTTTTCATCTCTTTAGTTAAGTTTTTTTTCATTTCTTGTAAACTTTTTTCCATACATCCCCCAAAAACATAATATTCTATTTCCCAAGATATTTTTCATCTAATTTAGCTATTTCTCTATATTTTTCTCTATCTGGTTTTGACATACTTTCCTTTTCTTGCATTGACATGTATGTTCTTGCTTCTCTTAATATTTCGCAATATTTAAGTGCAATTGTATAATCTCCGTTTATTACTCTTCCAATTACTTTCTGAACAGCTTTTTGGCAAGGTGGTACTTCTAACTCTACTGTTAGCTTATAGAACCATAACATTTCCTCTAAAATATCTTTTCTTTCTTTATCTGTTAATAATATAGAGTCTATGTATTTATAGATTATATAGTTCATACTTTTAGCATAAAAATATCTATAATATGCTAATTTATGGTTGTCTCTAAAGTTTTCATATATAATTCTATATGCTTTATTTATTCCTTCAAAATATCCTCTTGAACAGCTTGTACTAATTGAATTTCCTTCTCTTTGGCGATAATTAAATACTATATTTGGTATGTAATATACTTTGCTTGATTTTATAAAGCAATATGTTGTAAAAATCGCATCCTCTGCTGGTAGTCCTACTTCAAATTTTAAATCTAATTTGTCTATAAATTCTTTTCTAAATATTTTATTCCATACACCAGAATTCATTATAAAAAATGAATTAAAATGGTCATCTATTGATAATTTAAATGGCTTAAATTTTTCTAAATCAAATACTTGTTTGCTCCATTTTTCCCCATCTTCATTTACATTTATATAATTACCTATTACATAATCCGCATCTTTATTCTCAATTTCTTTGTACATTACTTCTACTGCATCTAATTCAAAGAAATCATCAGAATCTAGAAACATGATATATTTTCCTGTTGCAATATTCAATCCTGCATTTCTAGCATCTGATAAACCTCCGTTTGATTTATGCACAACTTTTATCCTGTCATCTAATTTAGCAAATTCATCACACATTTTTCCTGAATTATCTTTTGAGCCATCATCTACTAATATTATTTCTATGTTTTTATAAGTTTGGTTCATTGCAGATTCTACCGCTTCTTTTAAATAATTTTCTACATTGTATACTGGTATTATTATTGTTACCTTATCCATATTGCCTCCTTATTAGTCCTTATCTTCTTCTTTTAATTTAAACATACTATGATATCCTATTGCCATAGCAAATACTATCATAAGCGCAAATGAAATTGCTTTCCAAATTCCACTCTCTAATAATATCACTGCAAACATGCCAAAAGTTGCACTTATTCCATATAAAATTAATACAACCTGTTTTTGCGTATATCCTTTATCTAAAATTTTATGATGTAAATGTCCTCTATCTGGCATTATAACTGCCTTTAAGGACTTTCCCTTTATTATTCTTCTTACTATTGCAAATAATGTATCAAATACAGGTAATGCAAGCACTATAAGTGGAGCCACAATTACTATTGCTGTATATGTTTTAGCTACACCTAATATTGAAATAACAGCTAATGAAAAGCCAAGAAAATCTGAGCCTACATCTCCAATAAAAGTTTTAGCAGGATTAAAATTATATGGCAAAAATCCTACCAATGCTCCTGCCAATGCTGTTATTAATATTACTGCAATTAACGGCGAACCATTCAATGAAAATATTATAAGCAATGAAATTGAAGCAATAATTGTTACTCCGGTTGATAATCCATCTAATCCATCTATTAAATTTATTGCATTTGTTATACCTACAATCCAGCCTATTGTTAATATTATATAAAACGCTTCACTCCAACGCGCATTATTAATAAAATCAATATTCAATCCATCAATTCTTACTCCTGAAATTATCATAACAATAGCCGCAATAATCTGTGCTACCAGTTTTACCAATGGATGCACTCCGTCCTCTTGAATCATCAATAAAGCATACTACACCTATTATTATAATTCCAATTCCAAATCCTATTAATTTCTGATAATAACTATCTGGTCCAAATAAATCTATTGTGTTTTCTATACTCATTACTGTTAGTAAATATATAACAGACACAACAAAACCCGCAATTACAGCTAGTCCCCCGTAATCTTGGCATCGGCTTTTTATTTACTCTTCTCTCATCTTTTGGATAATCTATTGCTCCTACCTTTTTGGCTAGTCTTATTGTATATGGTGTCACAACAAACGCTATTATAAATGCCAAAACAAACGCTATTGCAATATCGCCCCACATAAATATCCCTCACTATTTCATGTTTTCTTTTTCAATCTCTTCTATCATTTTTAATCTATCGCTATGTCTTCCACCTTCAAATGAACTTGCCAAAAATACTCTTAATATTCTTATAGCCTCATTTGCATCTAAATGCTCCGCTCCCAACGCTAACATATTAGCATTATTATGCATTTTTGCAAACTTTGCTGTCTCCTCATCATAGCAAGGTGTACATCTAATTCCTTTAAACTTATTAGCCACTAGACACATACCAAAGCCTGTCCCACATATTAAAATACCAAGTTCACACTCTTTACTTTGTACAGCCTTAGTCGCCTCTACTGCAACTACTGGATAATCCATTCTTTCATCTGAATATGTACCAAAATCTTTATAACTAATTTCTTTCTCATCTAAATATTTCTTTAATTCTTCTTTCATTTTAAATCCTCTATGGTCTGAAGCAATTGCTATTGTCATAATTATCCCTCCTTACTTTTATGTTATATATCATACCATAAAATTTGTTTTTTTACAACTACTACAAAATATGGTATAATATTTGTGTTTAATATTTCAGCTAGTCATGTACTAGCAGTTAGGAGTTTATTATGTTAAAAGAATTTAAAGAATTTGCCATGAAAGGCAATATTATAGATTTAGCAGTCGGAGTTATAATAGGTGGAGCATTTCAAAAAATAGTTACTTCATTAGTTAACGACATCATAATGCCAGCCATTTCCATAATAACAGGCAAAGTAGATTACACAGACTTAGCTTTTACAGTGGGTGATGTTTCTATTAAATACGGAGCTTTCTTAACATCAATTTTAGACTTTTTGATAATTGCTTTTTCTATTTTCATAATGGTAAAATATATTAATAAAATGAATACTAAGCTTGGTGAAATAAATGAGCAAAACAAAGAAAAAATGAAAAAAAGTAGATGGTTCAAAAAAATAGAAGAAAAAATTCCACAACAGCCAGAACAAACGGAAAAAGAAAAAACAGAACCAACTACAAAAACATGTCCTTTCTGCTTATCAGAAATAAATATAAAAGCCACCAGGTGTCCACACTGTACTTCTATACTAGAAAAAACAGAAGAAATAGTAAATTAATTGGAGGTTTATATGAATAATGTATTATGTATTGATTTAGGTTCAACAAATATAAAAATGTATATAAAGAATGAAAATAAAGATTACTTTGATATACATCCATCTGGAAGAGATATAACGCTTGAGACATTTAAAAAGTATATTTATTCATTTTTAGAAAGCTCTAAAGTAAATGTAGATAATTTAAACGGTATCGCCATTGCATTTCCCGGAGTAGCCAAATCAGGAACAGTGGTAAAAAGCTGTGTTGATATTTTAAACCACTCTGGAAACGCATTCTTATCAGAATTATCCGACAAAATTGTATATATAAATGATGCAAATGCAGTAGCTTTTTATACTTCCAAAGAAAATCCAGAATATAATAGCATATCAGCTCTTACAATTGGAACTAACATTGGATTTTCTCTGATTAATAATGGGCAATTATTCCATGGTGGAAATAATAATGCAGGAGAATATGAATATTATACTCTACTACCAAACGGAGAATTCTATAAACTTGGACATTTATGTTCTGGTAGTGCTATTCAAAGGCTATTAGAAAACGGTATGCCTTTAGCACAAGCCTTAGACATAACAGCTAAACACCTTACCTGCCTTATAACACAAGTACATAATCTATACGACCCAGATATAATCTATCTATCTGGCGGAGCATTTGGTTATAATGGCTTTTTTGAATTAGTAGAAACTCACCTTAGTAGAATCTCACCATGCAAAATCAAACTAGCTACAAATGCAGTATACGCAGGTTGTTTGGGAGCTAAATATTATTGGGATACTTATTATAATAAATAACTGATTAACTAATTTATCCATATTTTTTCACTAAACATCAACTTTTGCTTGCAATTTGTAAAATTTCGTGGTAGAATATATGAAGCAAAATTTATAATCACTAAGAGGAGGTGCAAATATGCCAAACATTAAATCTGCTGAAAAAAGAGTTAAAATAATAGAGAAAAAAACTTTAAGAAATAATATGATTAAATCTGGATATAGAACAGCTGTTAAAAAATTTGAATTAGCAGTAGCAAATGGAGAAAAAGACCTTGATGTACTTTTCAACAACGCAGTAAAAAAAGTAGACCAAGCTTGCTCAAAAGGAGTTATAAAAGCTAACACAGCATCTAGAAAAAAATCAAGACTAGCAAAATTACTAAATAGTACAAAATAATTTCTTATTATATGAAAATGAAAAAGGATAATTATTTTTATTGTAAACAATAAAAATAATTATCCTTTTTCAGCTTCCTTTAATTACCTTTGTTTTAGGCAAAAAAATATGTTAATATATACATAAGACATATAAAAACGGAGGTAATTTTATGATACATAAATTTATAGATAATATATTCCAAATGGAAAAGTCCATAAGCAAACTAGTAAGACAAGGCCTAATATTTTCAATGCTAGTATGCATATCAGCAGTAACAATGTTTTTCATCCAAAGAGACTTATCACTACCATACCTATTCCACGATGCAAGCTTAAGCCTATTAAAAAGCGGCATAACATTCGGAATCAGCTTCCTAGTATGTGGCATAGCCACGAACACAATAAAAAACTCTAACGTATAGAGTAGAGCCTAAAAGTAGTATTATTAATTTTATTATATATCTCTACTCTTAGGCGACAACCCAGACGAAAAAACAAAAAAATCACCAAAAACCATATTATTACATATAATAGTTTTAGGTGATTTTATGGATTATTTAATGTCTCTATCAGGCGAAGAGCTTGTACTATTAGCTAGCACAATCGCAATTGCACTAGCTTCCAATCTTAGTGCAGATGAACTAAATGTTCTAGGCACATTCACAACAAGTGTTGGTGACAATATTACTCTTATCGCTACAAAACGTTCATAAACCTATTTTTGTAACTCTTCTAAAAACATTTTATTTAGCATTCCTGGATTTGCTTTACCCTTAGTAGCTTTCATTGCTTGTCCAACCAAATATCCAAGTGCCTTATCTTTTCCAGCTTTATAATCAGCAACAGATTGAGCATTCTCTTCTAACACTTTTAGTACAACCTCTTTAATTGCACCCTCATCAGAAATTTGAACCCATCCATTAGCCTCAATTATCTTACTTGGCTCCTCTGGATTTTCAAACATTTTAACTAGCACTTTCTTAGCAATGCTTGAACTTATCGTTCCATTATCTATTAACTTAATTAAATTTCCTAATTGCTCTGCTTTAAATGGTATTTGGTCTGGCTCTAATTCTTGTTCATTCAATATCTTAGTTATATCAGACATAATCCAATTACTTACAGCTTTTGGATTATTACATACCTCTGTTGCTTTCTCTAATAAATCAGACAGATATTTTGAAGCAGTTATCAATCCAGCATCATACTCTGGTAATTTATATTCTTCAATATATCTCTTTCTTCTACTCTCTGGCAACTCAGGTAAATTCTTTCTAATATTCTCAACATACTCATCTGAAATCTTAATAACAGCCAAATCAGGGTCTGGGAAATATCTATAATCTTGAGCATCTTCTTTATCTCTCATTGGGAAAGTCTTACCAGACACATCATCCCATCTTAAAGTCGTTTGCTCAACCTCTCCACCAGCCTCAATCAAATCAATTTGTCTGTTAGCTTCATATTCAACGGCTCTAACAATTGACCTAAATGAATTCATATTCTTCATTTCTGTTCTTGTACCAAACTTAGTATTGCCTTTCTTTCTAACAGAAATATTAACATCAGCTCTCAAAGAACCTTCTTGCATTTTACAATCAGATACTTCAATATATTCTAATATAGATTTAAGCTTTCTTAAATAAGCTTCAACCTCTTCTTTGCTTCTTAAATCTGGTTCAGAAACAATCTCAATCAAAGGAACACCAGCTCTGTTTAAATCCACAAAGCTTCCCCTTCCATACTCATCATGATTTAACTTTCCAGCATCCTCCTCTATATGAATTCTTGTAATTCTTATAGACTTTGTGCCATTCTCTGTTTCAATATCAATATGACCTCTCTCACAAAGTGGCATGTCAAACTGAGAAATCTGATATGCTTTTGGTAAATCAGGATAAAAATAATTCTTTCTATCATTTTTGCTATTTCTTGCAATCTCACAATTAGTTGCAATTCCTGCCTTTACTGCATATTCCACTACTTTTTCATTTAATACTGGCAAAGTACCTGGCATTGCCATACAAACTGGGCAACAGTGTGTATTTGGTTCTCCCCCAAATTCAGTAGGACAGCTGCAGAATATCTTTGTTTTTGTTGATAACTCACTATGGACTTCTAGTCCCATTACTATTTCATAATCTTCTCTTGCCATATGCTTTCCTCCTTATTTCTTAAATGTAGGTTTATTCTCTCTAAAATTAGTATTTTGTTCATAGGTATATGCTGTTCTATATAAAGTCTCCTCATCAAAATGATTTCCTATCAATTGGAAACCTATTGGCATACCTTGACTATCCAATCCACATGGAACAGATATAGCAGGCACTCCACCTATGTTTATAGAAACTGTACAGATATCTGCTAAATACATTTCCAAAGGATTATTTGATCTTGTACCAATATCAAAAGCCACTGTTGGTGAAGTCGGTGTTAATAGTACATCATATTTTTCAAACAAATCTTTAAAAGCTTGTCTTACAACTGTTCTTACCTTTAAAGCCTTTTTGTAGTAAGCATCATAGTAACCAGAGCTTAGTACATAAGTTCCAAGTATAATTCTTCTTTTTACCTCTGACCCAAAACCTTCACTTCTTGAATTTCTGTATATATCTCTTAGATTAGTAAAATTCTCTGTTCTGTATCCATATCTTATTCCGTCAAATCTACCTAAATTTGAACTAGCCTCTGCACATGCTAAAATGTAGTAGGTTGCTAATGCATAATCAGTTACACTTATTGAACATTCCTCTACAGTTGCTCCCATTTCTTCATATTTTTTAGCAACTGCCATAACAGCGTCTTTGACTTCTGGATTTATACCTTCCCCAAAATATTCCTTTGGAATACCTATTTTTAAGCCTTTTACATCATTTACTAAAGCTTTTGTATAATCCTTTTTCTCTATATTTGCAGAAGTTGAATCTTTTTTATCATGACCAGCTATTATATTTAAAAGAATTGCATTATCTTCAACATCCTTTGTTATAGGACCTATTTGGTCAAGTGATGAAGCAAATGCTACAAGTCCATATCTTGAAACTAATCCATAAGTTGGTTTTAATCCAACTGTTCCACAAAATGCTGATGGTTGTCTTACACTTCCACCTGTATCACTACCAAGTGCCCATGGTACCATATCTGCTGCAACTGCTGCTGCTGAACCACCACTAGAACCGCCAGGAACTTTTTTCAAATCCCAAGGATTACTTGTTTTCTTAAAATATGAATATTCTGTTGAAGCTCCCATAGCAAACTCGTCCATGTTAAGTTTTCCTAACATTACAAGGTCTTCTCCATGTATTTTTTCCATTACTGTTGCATCATAAGGTGATACAAAATTTTCAAGCATTTTTGAGCTACAAGTTGTTTTTACACCTTTTGTACAAATATTATCCTTTATTCCTATTGGAATACCAGCAAGCTCTGATACTGTTTTACCTTCTTGTTTCTTTTTATCAACTTCTTGTGCATTTTTCAATGCCTCTTCCAAAGTTGTATTAACAAAAGCCTTCACATCCGGCTCTTTGTCTTCTATTCTTTTTATATAGCTTTTTGTTATATCCTCTGATGTTATTTCTTTCTTTGCAAGCTTGTCCCTAAGCTCGTGAACTGTTAATTCGTATAGCTCCATAAAAGCTCCTCCTTTACTTATCCAATTACTTTTGGTATTCTAAACATTCCTTCATCTTGAGAAGGAGCATTTTGTAATAATGTATCTCTATCTACTGGTTCCACTGTCTCATCTTTTCTAAAAACATTGTAACTATCAGTTCCTATTGTTTCATCTACCCCTTCTGTATTAACATTATTTACAGTATTTGCGAAATTTAAAATATCCTCCATATCGTTTGTATATTTATCAATCTCTGCGTCTGTCAAATTCAAATTAGCTAATTTTGCAATATGAATGATTTCTTCTCTACTTATTTTCATAATTCCATCTCCTTAATTTTTATTCTTCTGAGAATAGTTTATATTATATACTTTTTTCCAATAAAATACAAGTAGTTGCATATAAAAAATTGGCAAGTTTGCTTACGGAAATAGGACCAAGCATTCCTTCCCTGGTTACAAGTTGATAGAAGAGAAATTATTTTGGCCAAAATAAAAAAGGCTATAAATAGCCTTTTTTTAATATAAATAATTTTGTGGATTTAATATTGTTCCATTTTTTCTTATCTCTAAGTGCAAGTGATTACCTGTTGAGTTACCTGTTGACCCCACTGCGGCAATTACTTGGCCTTGTGATACTGTGTCACCTACTGAAACATATAATGCACTACAGTGAGCATAATATGTTTCTACACCGTCTGTGTGTGATATTATAACTAATTTACCATATGAACCGTTAGTTCCTGCAAATGTTACTTTTCCGCCTGCTGCTGCTTTTATATTTGTTCCTTTTGGTGCTGCAATATCTAATCCTGTATGTGCTCCACTTCTTATTGAACTTTGTGCTCCGAATTTCGATGTAATTGTACCACTTACTGGTTGAATTAGCTTTACACTTCCTAAACTTACTTTAGTATTACTTGTAGTCTTTCTTGATGTAGAACTTCTGCTTGCTGCCTTCTTTTTAGCTGCTGCCTCTGCTGCTGCTTTGGCTTCTGCTTCTTTTTTAGCTTGCACCTTTGCAGATAATTCTTCATTTATATTGGCTGTTGCCATTTCTATATTAACTACTTCTATAGCTTCTTCAGTATATAGCTCTTCTATAGTTAAATCCACTTCTATATCATTTGAATATTGTTCCTTCATTGAAGCAACAATACTTTCTGCTTCTTCTAAATTTTCTACATACTCTTTTGTTTCACCATTTAATTTTATAGCAAACATTCTGTAAGTTATTATTGAATCGTCTTTAACTTTTAATAGTACTTGTTCTTCGCTTGTTGCTACAGTATTATCTATGAACATAAATTCATAGTTTGGTCTTTCAGCTACATATATATCTGCAACACAACCTTGTTTATCATTTATATATGCATCAATTGCACTCTCTATTTCATCTTTATTATTTACATATCCTAATTCTTCACCTGCTATGTTTACTTTGTATGCAGGTTTATATTTTACTAATAATACTGTTATAACTATTAACGAGCTGATTAATAATATACCCATTAGTTTGCACATTTCTTTCGTATAATATTTTATACGCTTGTTTAAAATATATATACACTCTCCTTTTTTCACTTTTTTAGTGGTGCAACATCTATAATTATACTATATATTTTAAACATTTTCAAATTATGTATACATTGGATATTCCTTCAAAACCTTTTCAAGCCTTTCTCAGCTTCAATTATATGTGGCGATTTGGCTTTATTTCTCGTTTTTTCTCTCGTTTTCTCATTTTTTCTCTCACTTATCTTCCGCCTCCGGCCACCTCCGACCTGCGCCTCCTCCACCGAAGCCGCCACCACCAGAGAATCCGCCGCCAAAACCTCCACCTGATGATGTATTTGAATAATCATATGCTGTTGCTCTTTGACTGACTCCAGTATTGTAAGCTTTTACTACTGAATTATTTATACTGCTTATTATTGCTAAATTTAAACCATTATGATACATAGCATTTAAATATGTACTATTTGCTATATTTCCTTCTTCTATTTCAGGATATTGTACTTTTAATTGTTTTAATACCTTGTCTGCAATTCCAAATGCAGTAGCATATACTAAATACTTCTCCCATATTACTAATTCTGGTACTTCCCTATCATCTATCATTGAATAATCTTCCATGTATCTCTTAAGTCCGCACCAACCTCCTTTTTCATTTATTCCTTTTTGTGTAATTCCTTTAAGTCTAGTTGCCATTACTACACACATTCCTATACAAAGTACTGATAATAGTATTAATACAAGGCCTAATGCCATATTTCTAAGTAGGCTCATCATTGCACATGCATATATTATACCTAATACATATAAAGCTGCTTTTCCTGCCCAATTTTGTCCTTCTTTGTGGATTTTTTCATTATACATTTCTTCTTGTTCTAGCTGTTTTTTTACTTTGTCTGGTATTTTTTCTAATTTTCCTAGAAATACTGAATAATATTTCTTTGCATACTTTTCTAATTCCTTCATATTAAAGCCGTCTTTATCATCTTGTATCCTTTTTAATAGACCATATATTTCTTTTTCATCTGCTTTTAATTCTTCTTCATTCTTTTTCAGTACTTTTATTTTTATTTGTTCTTTTTTATTATCTGTATCTACCATTTCAAATTCTACAAATTTCTTCATTGCTAAATCTAGAATTGTACTAGATAATACTTTTGGCAAATTATTTTCTATTCCTGTTTTACCATAGTAGTATAAAAATGCTGCTTCTGCTGGTGTTGCGTTTTCATTTGGAATATCTCTATAATACTTACTCTTATTTTCTGGCATAATTTTTGGATTTGCCTTTATTTTTTCTATATATTTATTGGTTTTAAATAAGAATAATATACATAGTAAAACTGCTACTATTTGCATTATGACTTTAATTGCCTTTTCTGTTCTTTCTGCTTTTTGGCTTTTCTTTATAATCTCTTCCCTTGCCGTATTGGCCTCATCCGCAAGTTCTGTTTCTTCTGATATTATTGTATCCATTTTATTAGTATTTATTGTGTTTATTGCAAATATTTCTGGTGGCATTGCTAGTCTTACTTCTAAATAGTTTCCAGCATCAAAATAATCTAATTCAAAATTTACTTTATTTGCTGCTTGTATCTCAATATTTCCATTTAATGGTCCATGTGCCCATGCTCTTATTGTTGTTTTATCTTCACTATTATTTGGTACTGTTATTATTCCTGTTACTCTATCTATATCCACTTCAAAATCTTTTCCTATAAATTGCCAATATAATTCCGCTGTGTCATTATATTTTTTTATACAATCATTAACTTTATATGAAATTTTATATGTCTTTTTCCCACTTCTTTCATTTATTCCCCACGCTATTTCATATTGACCTTTTGAATTTATTAACCCATAATAACAATTTTTATCTACATGCAAAACCTCTTTATTCTTTTCAGTAAAAGCAACTTCTTGCCCATTTTCAGATATTTGACTTACCTTTACATCTGTTATTCCTGAATATCTTTCCTCATCTAAGGTAAAAGTTTTAAATAAGGTATTTGTCATACTATACACACTTATATTCCAAGTTTCTGTAACTTGCATGCTTCCATCTGTGTTTAGTGTAACATCAAAATTTACTGAATTTAAATTAAAATCTGATGCTGCATTTGATGCATTGCCTAATATTATCACTGCAAAAATTATAAAAATACTAGTTATTAATTTTTTCATACTTTTCCCCCCTTTTCATTATATTAATTTTATAGTTATTAAATGGTAAAGTCAATGAAATAACAAAAATAGGACAAATAATTTTTGTCCTATTTTTCAAGTTTAGTATAAGCAAAAATGAAGTGTATCTTCTATTAATACTATTTGGTCTAAATCAAATATTTTCCATTCTTTTCCCTTAAAATATTTTTCATAAACTTCTTCATTATTTTCAATCTCTTCTAAGTTTCTATCTAGATAATATCTTAAGTAATCTAATCTGCTCCAATCTGGGCAGGTAGCCTTAATATTGATATCTCCACTTGTCCAAAGCTCCGGATAGCTACCTTGGTTTCCATTTTGTTTATAAGCAGAAACTTTTGTAATTATATTTCCTGTTTCTTCCTCATATTTGGCTACTTTATCTTTAATCTGTAGTACATTATAATAATCTATATAATTTAAAGTATACCTATTTCTTTCTATATCTGAAAATCCGGCATATTGTACTCCTAGGAAAACAAGAGTTATTATTAGAATACTATACTCCAATATCTTAGCTTTGTTTTCTTTAATCATAAATATAAACAACACTAATATTCCTATGATACTTGCAAAGACATATGTATTTCGTGGTGCAAATCCTATTGAACTTGTACTTTGCATTATTTGTGGAAATACTGTTGCAATATAGATTGCTGCTACTATGTATAATCCTTGCAGAACTAAAATTATTTTCTTCCCTTTACCTACTTTTTTAGTTAGAATTGTAATTAAACATATTATTGCTAAAATTACTAAAACTACTATGAAAAAGTATTCAGGAAGTATATTAAATGTATATTGTAGCATTTCCTTGGTGTATTTTAATATTAGTTGAGCAGATTGTGCTATATCTATTTCACTACTTACTCTAGCATTGTTAAATGCAAATTTTACAATTAAATAATTAACTAATGCTGGTATTCCATAAGAACAAACCGCGATAATATTATTTTTTATAAATGTTGTGAACTTCTCACTATGTTTTACTATATAAACAACAGCTAACCCTACAAACAATCCTACTGTTCCTTGATATGAAAAATTTGCTAGTAACATATATATAAATGTTAATATTAACTTTTTTTTGTTTTCTTCTAAATACTTGGTAAAACTATAAAATGCTAAAATATTAAATAATACTGAAAGCATTAGTATTCCTTTTTCTAGGAATAAATATAACTCTATAGGAAAAGCATTTATTACTATAAGTGTACTTACTAATATACTTATCACTTCATTTTTTATATCTTTCCTCAATACGCTATTTAATATATATAAAGAAGCTACTGTGCTTACAATTGCAAGTATGAATGAAGCTGTGTATATTGCTGTTGGCTCGAAGCCTAGTATCCCAGTAATTGCTAAACATACAGCAGATACAAATCTACCTGAATATAAGAAGTGCTCACAATACTGCTTCGTTGATGTTGCAAATACGCAATAAGTATCTGTAGCAAATTCTAATTTAGAAAATATCCCCAAAAATACTAGAGTGATTAATAGAAAAATATATAATCTACTATCTTTTAAAAGTTGTTCTATTTTTTCATTTTTATATTTATAC
>CAYXUA010000023.1:0-14177 GCA_964468015.1 uncultured Clostridium sp.
ACCTCCGCCGTGACAGGGCGGCGCTCTAACCAACTGAGCCACTAGGCCTTATAAATTAAAAAAGCAATAGCAATATTGCCATTGCTTAAAACGGAGAAAGAGGGATTTGAACCCTCGCGCCGGTTACCCGACCTACACCCTTAGCAGGGGCGCCTCTTCAGCCTCTTGAGTATTTCTCCATGATACTGAATTATGTCCTCTACCAATATAAATTTCAAAGTCGTTTATATCGTTCGAATATATATATATATATATCATAAGTAGCTATTTATGTCAAGCATCTTTTTGAACTAATTTTGCAAACTTTTTCTAACTTATTCTATTCTAATAAGTTTCATTTTTAAAACATAACATATATTAGTTCCCTATGAACGAACATAAAAATGGCACCTATTTTGATGAATACTGTCACCAAAATAGATGCCTACTCACTAGGTTATCTACCTATATGAAATATGAAAAGAAGAAGATTATAGTTGCTGACTATTCTGTACGCTAAGCAAACGTCAGACTCCCAATCTGAGTTACATCATCTATGATACGGGAAATTTCACCACAAACCATTTTGATGAACAGTTTAACGTAGACAAATATTTTTGTTCACTAATTACTGTTCACTTTTGAATTTCTTGACATTCAAATGAATATCTTTGTTCTCCTCTTCTGTACATACATCTTATTAAATATCCTTCATCTTCCATTCTTACATCAAACTCTGGATAATTCTGATCATCTTTAAAAGAATTATCTACTACTGTAATTTTATAAACTCCTTCACCGATATAGTAATTAATATATCTGAGCAAGTATTCATCAAGGGAATTTATTCCATAGATATCCAGCCCATTATCAGCAAGCACGGACTCATTATAGAGAAAAACAGCGTTTGTAATATCTTCAGGTATGTCATCTACATCTTCTTTAGAGCCTGTAGATGTATAATATCCTAAATTTTCTTTATCTCCGTACTGTGTTTCTATTCCTTTATAAAGAATACCACCATATTCTGTATCCTCTTCTTGATAATTATTTTTACGTACAGTAAAAATAATAAAAAGTAGAAGTAAAATAAGAGCTATTGCAGATGATATTCCTATTGATAGTTTTTTCTTTTTTCTTTCATCCATTTAAAAACTCCTTTCCTAGATTATTGTCAATTTTTATGGGATGCCCCGTTTAATTTTATGATATATAAGGATCACGAAGATACTTTTCATCTACATAATTAAATGCTTCATATGGAATTGGTCCATTTTTCGTATTATACGTTGAACCAGGATCATATACATACAAACCATTATTGTCATATCCCATTATTACAAGAAAGTGTCCATTATTGCTCTTATGATATACCTGACCATTATATTCCCATTTTCCTTTTATATGAAAAATAAGCGGCATTCCCATATCAATATAACTTCTGCACTTATCGATATCAAATGGAATATATGAAGATGAATAATAGGTCATATTGTAGGTAGCCATAAAATGTGATGTAGCGAATGAATTACCCGTATACATTTGAGTATTGGAAGCTATTTCACTAACTTTTATATCCTGCCTTAAGTAATACTCTGCTATCATAATATAGGAGCAGTCTATACATCCTGCCTGCTGTATCGTATATTGACCATTTCCTCTCTTCATTTGTGAAGCTCTACACGTTCCTTGATTAATATAAGAAAACATATCAAGTATTTTTATAGTATTATCATATTCATATTTAACAGTAACTTGAGGTTTATCCTCAATATCCCATTCTTCCAGCTCTATTTCTTCTCCTAGATTGTCAGCATCTTGTATATAAAAATCCGCACTTCGACCAGTAGTAGTACGATTACCAGCCTCTCCATAAACTATACTATTTGAAGAACGGCTTTCTTTATAAGAAGGACCAAGAATATATTCTGATGTACGGGCATATGTTCTTAAATAATTTTCTCTTCTGTCAAGCATTTTGTAATTTGTCTGATTTGTGAAATCAATGTCTTGTCCGAATTTTTCTACTTCTGCTATTGCGAATAATTCTCTTAATCCATAAGGCATTATCTCAAAAGTATAATAATATTCTATGATATCTTCTGCCTTATCACTATAATATGGATTACCATTTTTATCTATTAACTGCTTGTAAATATATACAGGATATGCTTTAAATTCATACAAATACTTTTTTGTATTGTCACTGCAAAGTAATTGAGCAAAATCTTCAATAGTACAATCCTCAGACATGAAATTAAATTTTGAATTCATACCTAGCACAGAAATTATTTCTGCATAATTTACATCGTCATTCAAATACGATTTCTTATCGCTGCTTTCCTCATATGAGGGTATATCTCCGTTGAGAAATTCTTCAATGGTATAATACCTGCCCTCTTGATTTTTTTTGCAATATGGATATGGTTGTTTAAGGAATTCCTCTTTTGTTTTCTCATCATTTCTGTCTAAATCATCTCTTGTGATAAATTTCATGAGAATATTTTTGTCATATTTTTTCAAAGTTTCTTCACAAAAGGAAGAAAAGATATCTATAATGGTAGCATCTATCAATTTACAATATACCTGCGCTGCATCTTCCACAGGAACTGTGCCATTATATTCTTCCAGTCCTGCATATTCATCCAAAACTTTTTGGACTGTTGGATATCCTTTCTTTGTAAAATTACTTTTTAAATTACTTTCCGGAAAAAACTGTGATTCCCTATATGTTTCAATAGGACCCGGCATTATGAATTGAATTGATGTTCCTACGAAGGACATCATGTAAAAGAAAAAAAATAATATTGCTGCTAATATAAATAACCCACTTTTTTGACTTTTACTGCTTTTACCACTTTTATCATCCATGTTTTTCATATTTTCGGATGCTTTTTTTGCTTTATCACCAAGTTGTATAATAATAGCAAGAGGAATCCCGACACCTGTTGAACCTGCAGCAGCGGATCCAGCTGTGGCTGCTGTGGAACCTGCCGTAGTGCCAGCCGAACCGGCAACTGCACTTCCATTGACACCGACTGATGAAGCATTACTTGCAGCGTCCATTCCTTTTTTTAAAGAATCGGGCGCATTATTCATAGATGTTGCGTTTTCCTTAGAATTTGGTTGAGATACCTGTTGATTATTAGAACTATTATTACTCTTTGCATTGGAGTTGTTTGATGCTGTATTACTTTTTTTGTTTTCTGTATTATTATTTGTTTTTTTAACATGTTCTAATGCTGAATCTTTTAATTTTTTTCCAACGGCATCCTGCGCATCCCTTAATATAGATTCACCTAATCCACTTTCTTTTTTCTCTTGCTCCTCATTTCTTTCATCATCATATGTCATAATCACGTCACCTCCACTTAATATCCTATGGAAAAGAACCTCACATAAATTATGTAAGGTTCTTATTGTATATTCTATTTTTTATTTTTTTGACGTTCTTCTTCCATTAATATATCAATAGCATCTTGGGAAGGCGATTTTGCGTATACATCTTGATATAACTCCTGTCCTGCATAAGAAGCCGGGGATTCTTTAAATGGCTCATTAATTCGCGTATTTCCTTGGAAACTGGAACCTGTATCTGGATCAGGAACATCAAGCACTTTCTTCTGTACAGATACAACATAATCATCTCCATAACGTCCTGTCAGGATTCTATTACCATCACCAACATTTTCACCATAAACAGCAACGCTTGAGAAATACATAGTACCAGCATCACCTGTTTCAGGATTATATACATCTATACTTTGCTGACCATACTTACTTCTTTGTGGCTCCGCGTTTGGTGCTACGCTCCATTCCTGATATAAATTATTGATTTCGTCCTGACTAAAATCATAATCTTTATAATCACATCTTAAATATGATTTTCCATCCTCATCTTCTATAAATGACATGTTATAGCCATAACCATAGTTATTACTATCTAATCCCAATTGCTCTCTCACATCTGGACTAAGATTATTTAAAGCCTCTTGCATAGTAGGGAGATTATCTGAATCATATGCATGCTCTCTATCTTCATAGTATGAATCGAACAATTGACTATTCTTATCATCCTGTGACCAATTAGTACCTATAGAAGCATCTTCTGAGAATCTTCCATACATTTGTACTTCACCGTCTGAATTAATACTTCCAATCGGAAGACCTTCTGAATAACCGGAGTTCTTTCCTGTAAGCAACTGTGTTCCTGTCTTTTGTCCTCCATTATATACGGCTTCCACAATTCCGTTATTTTTCATTGCTTCAGCTGCTTCCGTATTTCCTGCCTTTAACGCATTCTTATAATCTTCCATTGTTGCGATATGTACACTGGCATTTGGAGTTCCTGTTCTCATTAAAGCATTATTAAGGTCTTCCTTATTCTTAATCTGCATTGCAGATCCTTTTTTAAGAGTATTATCCGGGGTAAAATAGTTTCCTGAACTTGTTTGTATACTATTTTTACTAAGTTTTTCATTAGAAACCGTTCCTTTGATAAAATTTCCATCTCTTCCTGTTCCCTGAACCTTAAGAGTTCCTTTGAGAGCTTCTATATTACTTCCATCTAATTTCATTCCAGTTGGTAATACACCTGCTGTCTGAATTGCTTTTGCAAGGTCAGAATTATGCATTGCGCGTAATGCAGATGCATTTTCTCTTGAAGGGTTCTTGATATAATTGTTAACCGCTTCTTTAGCAACACTTTCCGGTACAGATAATTTTCCACCTGAATTTGGTGAAAGTTTTTCTCCGGCCATACCTACGTTCTTAAGAAAATCTATATCCGAACCAACTTTATTAATTCCTCCGGCCTTGATAGCATCTCTTGTATTAAATCCTATCTGGGATGCCGCTTTAAAGAGTGCTCTGTTACCAGTACTTGCAGCTGTCGCCTTAACAAGTCCGGCAGTTCCCTTTCTCATTTCATTTACGCCTCTTAATGTAGCTCCCATAGAGTAAGCGGCCAATCTGAAAGAATCGAAAAGTCCAGCGCCAGTCTGCGCCACATTCAATCCCATAGAAGACAAATAGGAATCTAATCTTTGAGCTGTTCTTAAGTAACCTTTGACGAAAATAAAGCCTATAATATTATGCTGTATTCCTAAATCCATAAAAAAGGTAAATCCTTTCATGAATACATAACCTGTTAGCAAAAGAAATAATTGACTAACCAGCATCCTCAGATAAGAAGATAATATCATGTTTGTATCTTTTGATATACAGGTAGGGATAACAACTGGAAAAAAGAATATCTGTAGACATACGACTATATATCTTTCACACATCTCAATCCAAAGATGTAAAAAATCTTTTAACAAAATAATAGCAAAAATAATAGATATTATTTTAAAAATCGATAGTAACGTTCCAAAAGCAGGTATTAGAATACCTATTATAGTAAATCCTGCATTTGTTACCATTCCAGAAATAAACATATCCGAGCTTAATTGACCTATAGCATCACCTTTATTAATAGTCCATCCCCAGACATCTTGTGCTATTTCTAAGAACATATTCATTATGCCTTCGTTATAATATATCCCTACCAAAGAAAGGGCATATAAAAATGTTAATTGAATAGGATTATTTTTTGTTTCCGTGGATTTTCCATTCCAAAAATATAGAAACATACCAAAAAAATAAAGTATAGATGCTAAAGTCGCACCAGCATAAACAGAATAACTTCGAAAAAGAGCTATTACCTCAGGGCTATTATCGTAAGTATAATCGGTTGCTGATGAGATTGACATACCATTTGCCATTGTATAAAACAAATTTAAAGAAGGATTAAACATTTCTGCCGTTTCTACCAGGAAGCCGTCTATTCCTGATGTAAAAGTAGCAACTATCTGATTAGAAAGATCCTGCATAATTTCAGCTGTAATTCCTTCTTCTACTTTATCTTTGGCTTCTTTAATCCAATCAAGCGGTCCTGTATGTACGATCAATATATTGCTTGTCAATATCATGAAGATAAGAAGAAATATAATCACTTTATTGAATGAA
Organism: uncultured Clostridium sp.; assembly: GCA_964468015.1. Lineage (GTDB taxonomy): Bacteria > Bacillota > Clostridia > TANB77 > CAG-508 > UMGS1864. Next base: position 5,989 of record CAYXUA010000023.1, read on the forward strand.
TATCTTTTTTTAACCACTATTTTCACTCCTTTTTGTAAAAAAAAGTCTCCTTATTCAAAGAGACTCTTTTTTTAAAGAATTCAAATTATTCAACGATAGTTTTTAAAGTATCTACCAAGGTTCCCTTATCAATGATGAGCATTGCGATGAAACCGATAACGCTACTAATAAGAAGAGTAATTTCGAATGCCAATTTCCGCTGATCTCTTGTAATAACGATGGCAACAATATCAATAATTACAATCAATGGTAACAAAATAGTTACTGTTGCAACAAGTTTATCCTGAAATGTTACCCCTGCGTTACCAATGTCATCAAAAATATCACAGTACATCATATATGTATTGGCCCACAGAACCGCTATATATGTTGCAAAACTAGCTACCTTTCTTTTGACAAAACATTTTAACATTGATAGTTTTTTCATGCTTGTACTCCTTTCACATGATTATTTAATGTACTATTATGAATATATCATATCACAAAAAGTTTTTCAATCCATTATTTATATAATATGATATCACTTTTCTCATTTTTCATATTTTTCTATACAAAAAAAGAACCAGTGTTAAAACCAGTCCTTTATTTGACACTCTCTATAGCTAAAACAAGGAGTTTTCGATACATTCGGATAAAAAATAGACTTAAGCGTTCACGGTGAACAATCCCAAAGAGTTATATCCTCATAAATTGTGATAATGCGTCTTCAAGTTCTTTACGTTCTTCATCGTTATTTTTTTCTTTCTTTTCCTGCTTTTTCTCTACAGTATTATGACTTTCCTTGTTTATCTTCACATCTATCACTTCTTCACTTGTTTGCTCAGAATGATGTTGCATTGGAATAGTGTATTGGGTTTTACCTTTCATATTCTTCAGGATATCATACATAGAAATAATCTTTTTTAATTCTTTTTCTGAAATATCCTCTGTAATACCAAAAGACTCCATAAATTCGTTAGCCATAATTCCTACCAGAGCAGATTGTTTTCGGCCTGCTTTGTCTAGGAGCTTTACAGCTGCAATGGATTTTGGATCATTAGTATCAAAATATAAGTTCTTATTTTTTACATTTTTTACACGTTTTTCCCCCATTATCCACTACTCCTTAAAATATTCTGCATAATACACTGCATTTGCATGAATATCTTCAATAAATTCACACTTACAAATGTCTTTATTTGCTTCGAGGTATTCTCTCAACAATAGACATCCTCCTCCAAAAAAGATAACAGGAGCTTCAGCAAATCTTACATTTGCAGTTTTACAAGCATCTATAATTTCGTCTGCGTGGAGACTAGCATTTTTTTTGATTATTTCTACTACATTTTCAGGAAGGATATGCTTTCTTCCCCTAAGAGCTCTTTCTATTCCATCTGGAGATATACTTACTCCTGCCTTCAACACTTCTTTAACGATATTTTCATACATCACACTGATTCCCATACCAAGTGATCTGCATTTATCGGCTTCAACCTGCTTATCGTTTACAGAAATAATATCCACTGTATAACCACCGATTCCTATAATATAGTATTTGTCGTACTCTGCTGCTATCTCAGATGCCGGATTCTTCCAAACTGCCATAAAATCCTGCGGATAAATCTTTAATTCTTTTAATCTGATTCTGAATGAAATGTCTTTGTAGACAAACTCGACTCCCTTATTAAAGATATTTTCATAATACTCCTTTGTTTTTTTAGCGAGACTATCGAAATGTCCAGGCGGAAGTCCTATACCAAGATTGATATCATGATATCTGTTCACAAGTTCTTGGGTATTTACTTTTCCGTATTCATACATATGCTCTACTGTATATAGTATTTCTTTTGCTATTGCAAACAATGATAAAATGAGAGCATGTCCATTTTCTGTCTTATCCATTGTATAGGAAAATGGTTCCGTTGTCGGAACATAATAGTCTCCATCATAAAAAAGCCATTCGTTTGCAATACTAGGCTTCATAGATTGCAATTTGTAACCACTAATGGTTACGGTATGCTGTGATTTTGTTCCATTGTTTCCTACATCAACTCCAATTGAAAGTGCCATATTAATTACTCCTTTACAATATTATTATGAATATATGATATATTTATAATAATATTTTGTCAATGTAATATTCCTTATTTTGTATCGTATTTTTCCATTATCACTGTGTTATATTCAATTATCACCGTTATAATATTTTTGTATATATCTTGAATCAATTAAAAGTATTATGATATGCTTGAAACGTAGACTATTATAACCAAGGAAGTACTAAAGATGAAGGAGGTACTGTTATGAGTAAAACCTCATACAAAACAGCTCAGATTCCCATAGAACTTATCGATGAAAACCCCGATAATAAAGATATCTATGGAATGGAAAAACTTAATGAATTAATTAATTCTATTAATGAAGATGGCTTTACGGATCCTATTTGTGTATACGATATGGAAAACGGAAGATATGAAATTTTTTCTGGTCATAAAAGATATCACGCAGAAAAAGAACGCAATGAAAAAACAATATCAAGCCTTATTTTTGAAAAGCCGAAAAATAATATTGAGAGGGCACGAAGACTTATTAGAAGTAATCTACTTAACCGAGACTCTAACCCTATAACAAGGGCTAAAGAATTGAAATATTTTTATGATAATGTCATTGTTCCTGAAAACAAAAAAGGAAATAAGAGATTGCAACTTGCTCAAGAATTCGGAATGTCAGAATCACAAGTTTCAAAACATATGGCACTTTTAAAATTGATTCCAGAACTCCAAGAACTTGCAGAGGATTCTTCTTTTCCCTATTCCGCGTTATCTCCGGCTGCACAAATGTCAGAAGAAAAGCAAAAACAATTATATAAAATGATTAAGTATAAACAGGATGAAGAAGGTAACTTTCATATAACAAGAGATAATATATACTCATATATTAATGAATTAAAAAATGAAGATGTGGTCAGTGAAATATCGGTAATTCATGAAGCTCCTGAAGTTAAAATGATGCAATATAGTAATACTGAGCCTGTGTCATTGACCCCAATTATGCCACCAAGCGGAATGGAAGCTGTTCCTCTTATTCCTAAATCACCCGTCATAAATAGAACTTTTGAAGGTACATATGTAGAACCAATAAAAACAGTTCATGCTCCAGTGCAGAATATATATATTGATTATACCATTTCTCATGTGACACAAGAACTTATAAAAGTGAGTTCCTTAAATTACAGCATCGAAGATAAAAATCTTGTACTGAGCAATATAGTACAATTACAAAAAATAATTTCTGATATTCAATCAAAATTATAGACATAATAAGAGGTAGATAATTGAGTTATCTACCTCTTATTATGTCTATCAATTTGCCAATATATTCTTTTCAAAAGATTCAAAATCTTCAAATTCAAAAGATCTTTGTTGGAAGTTATTAAACATATTTTTTGATACTTTGACTTCTTGTTGCGCATGCTGCTGATAATCATCCTTAATGGCAGATATAAGAAATCCTGTAACATTATTTACATTTTTTGCATTCTTAAATATCTCGAAAGCATTTCTTACTTTATCTAAATTCCACTCAGCTGCTTCTGCTATTGCTGTTGCATCTTTAAGCCTTAATCGTTCAGATGCATTCATATACATAATTTCTTCGATTATAGAATCCTTATCATCCTGTGAGATAGCCACTTCTTCTTCCTTATCCGCTATCTTCTTCCGCCCTTTAATATCGACATAGAAATCAATCTGATGTACTTTTCCGCCTCTTCCTTTTCCCAATTGTTTGTAATCTACTATTAAGTCTGTATTACTGTTTATCTCTTCAATTGCCTGCTCTAGGACATATAATTTAAAATCGCACCAGCGATCGAACATTTTATCTTGAGCTACTTCCAATGCCATATCGTAATCTGGATGTTTTTTATTTTTTAGTATTTTTTTTACATTATCATCATCTACATCTGCAAGACCAAGATTAAATTTCAATTCTGCCAATGGAAAAGAAATTTTAAAAATGCTATCCTCATCATGAGGCATATTTTTAGGAAAATATGCACGCGACCTTAATATCTCGTAAAGTCTGTACGCATACAGATTTTTAAAAGAAAGCATCAATGGTAACTGTTGCCACGTAAAATTATTTTTTATGTTATATATGTAATCTTTTAAGTCACTGTTAAAATAAATAGTCAACTCGCTGTTTCTGTAAGTTGCCCTGGTAATGATAGCGATATAGTCAAATTCCTGTGTGACAGGGTTAGACATTCCTATGCTTTTTCCAGTTAAGTGATTTGCAGCCCTGTCAAGTTGAGCATAGAAAGAGCCGGCATTCGTTTTAAGCAGCTTTCTGATCTCGCCAGCTTTCATCTTGGAGAATATCTTGCCGGATTCAGAATCAATCTGGACACGGGATAAACTGATAGCCATTATTTTATTTTCGAATAATGATGATTTATACATACTAGATATTATGAAGTTACTCTTTTTATATTCATCATTTCTATCAAATACTGGAACTAATTCGTTTTTAGTGATTTCTTCTTTCGCCACTTTTTCAACTCCATTTCTACGGTATATAAATATTATCATGCATAAAAAGTGTTATGTCAATTCATTTTTCTACATTTCACCGTTACTTTTACCGTTATTTCTACATTTCTTCAACACTTTGTTTTTTATACACGAAGAAAAGGTGCAATACGAACGAATGACTAGAATAGTCAACCCTTGAAAAACCTACATTTCATCAATTTTGCACCTTTTCTTCGTGCATTTACAATTGACTCAACCAGTCTTCATATTTTTTGCACTTCATTTTCGTTTAAAAAACATTTTCTTTCTTTTTTCTCGATTTCGGATGTGACATTTTCGCCAGTTTATGTTCTACATTATTTCGTTTATAATTTGTTATAAATATACTATATCATATAACATTCATTTTTAACAGTTTTTTTTTATAAATACCCTGATTTTTCTATACAACTTTTTCTTACTATAAAACCACAAAGAAATACGCCTTTTTTTCGGTTAAAAACATTTATTCATTTAGGAATAAACTAGAATTTTGCTCTTTTTCTTCGTGCATATTATTATTTTTGCTCCAATTCTTCGTGTATTTAAGTTTTTCCACCTTTTTTACGTGCCTTTTGAGTATGAAAACACTCAATTTTCGTTTATTTAACACTATTTTCTCGTGCTTTTTGCTCTATTATTTCGTGTTTATACATCTGTTTTTTGTGCTCCAATTCTTCGTGTATTTACCACTATGCCTTCGTGCATTTACCACTATTATTTCGTGTATTTACCACTACTTTTTCGTGTAAAAAGACCTTGTAATGCTCATTTTTCAAGGTTTTTTTGATTCGTAATTAAAGTAAATAATATGTTGTCTATTATAATAAACAAAAAAACAACAACACCGGATAAATGTTGTTGTTTAATATACGATTTCGTTTAAAGAAACGCTAACGATTAATCAGAAAAATGATTTTCAAGTAAAGACTTAATCAGTCCTTCATCATATTCGCAGGAGTTGTTTTTGAAAATCTGTTCTAAATCATTTTTTAGTTGTAATGACTCTTTAATTATTTCTGGAGCTTTCTTTAATTGACTTTCCGGTATAAAGGAAGTTAAATCTTCACAAGAAATCTTAATACTGGAAAGTTTACGGCCTCTCTTAGATTTTTCAACTAAACCAAAAGCTGCTTTCATAAAATCTTCATCCCAGTCTCCTACTTTTCGGTTAATTAAATAATTTGCGTTTTTCATGGTGATTTTATGAATGGAATAAACCTTTAAGAAATCAACTAAATTACTTTGCTTGTCATTATCAACTCCTGCTATATTATAAGCAGCATCCATTGGCATTTTATCTTCATCCAAAAATTGCATTAATTCCGGATGTAATTTCTGGATCCTTAAGTAAGCAAGCACTTGTTTACGTGTAAAATAAAATTCTTTTTCTAGGTCTTTATATATTTGACTTTTAGAAACCGTATCATTATAAGAGCCAATAGCAATAACCAGCATATTGCTTAATTCAGATTTCGACATTTCTATATGTTGTCTATTATACAAATTCTGAATGACAACGATTCTTCTTGCTTTTTCATAAGAAATATCCTTCATAATAATATAAGGAATTTCAATATCTAATTCTCGGGCAATATCAACTCGATTATGCCCTGAAAGAATTATTTTTTCACCTTCATGCAGCCATACCAAAATAGGAAGCATAATGCCATCTTTTTTAATTGATTCCACCATTGATTCACGCTTATAGCCGGTATGCAGTTTTAATCGTATACTTTCTTCCGGAAAAGGAACAAATTCATTTGCTTTAGCTTTAAAGACCTGATCTGGATTGTCTTTAGCTGAATTTATAGTATTATTTACATCCTTTACCAATTCTGACAGCGGGGTGTCAAGAATCATATCTTTGGTTTGTTCTACAATATTAGATGCAGGATGAAACATATTTGCTTGTTTGCGTCTTGCCAAAAGTTCTTCTCTACTAGCCATTTTTTAATCCTTTCTATTTTTTTTGTATTCTAATGATATTGAATACAAAATCTCGGGTATCTAATTGTTATGTTGAAACATATCTATTCGTTCTAACATTTCGTCGCAAAGAGATTCATAACTAACAGTTTGTGCCTTTGCTTTTCTCTTGTCTTCACGATTACCCTGTTCCCAAAAGGCATGAATAGATAATTTTTTAACCTTTGCATCTGTAGCAGCAATACCATCCGGAATTGTGGTTGAAAACGGATAAACGCCATATTTTGGTCCATACACGTCATTGACTGTATTATATGCATCTCTTTGAACTCTTGCCATTTTATCCTTGGTAAGCAAGGCACCAAGAATTTCTGGAGCAGATGTATTATTTCTTTTAAGAAGAATAACATCTTTTACAACTTCTAAGATACCGTCAAGGGAACCGGGATCGGATTCTGCCACGATAATGCAATAATCTGCTGCAAGCAATGCCATGTTATATAATTGACTTTTGGCAGGTGCGCAATCAAGAAAAATATAATCATATCCATCAATAGTGTCAATATAGTCTTTAAGACTAAGTTCATCTCCGGGATTAGAAAACTCTATAGAAGCTTTTTCCAATAATTTGTTACTCCGGATGACATCAAAATTCTCATTTGTAGGAATACATGCAGTTTTACCTATAAGCTCACAGCCGTTTGATAAAGGATCTACATAATCCTTAATGTTGTTAAGAACGTCTCTTAAATTAACATCCTGATTCAATTCTAAACCCACATATTTTGTAAGGTTGCCTTGAGGATCCATATCAATGGTTAATACCTTCTTACCCTTCCTTGCTAAGGAAGCTGATAATTCAATTGTAGTAGTTGTTTTTCCAACACCACCCTTGTTGTTGCAAATCATAATAACATTAGGTTTCTTGTCCATAGTTTTTCCTTCTTTCTTTTAATCAATCTTTTGTGTTTATGCTTGAAATATATAAAGAACCAAACCCATTCAAAAAATGAGTTGATTTATAGAAAAATGATAAGTATATAAGAAAATAGAAGTATGTAGCAATCAAAAAACAAGGTAGTTACTCAAAACTGAGCGGGGTAAGTATTATACTTACAATGCTACAATCAGATTAAAATATAAACAATAAAATGATAGAGAGATAATAAAAAAATACGAATATAAGGAAAATTAAAAAAAACTCTCTAACCATTACAAATACTGGCTTTGAAGTGCTTTGGGAAAATTTTTCCCAAAACGATTTTGTTTATAAAAGAATTATAACATACTTTTTATAATAAGCAAGATGAATTTAACGAATAACATGATAAGAATAAAAGAAAAATGGCTTCAATCCATTGTATTTACTGGCTTTGAAAGAGGTTGGGAAAATTTTTCCTAAAGTATAGTATATAATAATTTCAATAATGAAAAAGTGATGGATTACAACTGAGTGAATTGATTCCAATTATAGAAGTTAGGGATGAATTGCGATAAACACAGCGTGTAAAAAAATAGGTTTATCTGTTCAGTACATGGGGCTAGACTTGATTCTTTGACTTAAACTGTTCGTTGAAATGGATTATATAATAAATTATTTAAAATAAAAAAGAAAAAGCTCTCTAACTATTATAAATACTGGACTTCAAGGGATTTAGGCAAATTTTTCCTAAAGTATTTTATAACATTTTTATTCAAGAATTTAAT
>CAYXUA010000024.1:0-13667 GCA_964468015.1 uncultured Clostridium sp.
ATATTATAATAAAAAAAAAATCTAGTCTAATTTGAAATTAGTCTAGATTTTCTATATTTTTATTTTGCTTCTACAGGGTAAACACTTACTTGTTTTTTGTCTCTACCCTTTCTTTCAAATTTTACTGTTCCATCTACTAATGCATATAAAGTATCATCGCTACCTATTCCTACATTATTTCCTGGATGTGTTTTTGTTCCTCTTTGTCTAATTAAGATATTTCCGGCTTTTACAAATTGTCCATCAGCTCTTTTTAGACCAAGACGTTTAGACTCACTGTCTCTTCCGTTCTTAACACTACCTTGACCTTTTTTATGTGCCACTTCAAATTCACTCCCTTCGTAAGCTAAATTTATTTATTTCTACCCAATTTTCCCAAAAATTACGCTTCTACTTTTTCTTTTTTATCTGCTGTTTTTGCAGATGCTGCTTTTGCTGTAGCTGTTTTTATTGAAGTAATTTCTACTTTTGTGTATGGTTGTCTGTGACCTTGTTTTCTTCTATAGTTCTTCTTAGGTTTCATTTTGTAAACAATGATCTTCTTTCCTTTACCATGAGAAACTACCTTTCCTTCAACTTTAACACCTTTTACATAAGGAGCTCCTACTTGTACTTTTTCATCTGATGATACTAATACCACTTTATCGAAAGTAACTTTTTTACCTTCTGCAGTATCTAATTTTTCAAAGAAAACTACATCGCCTTCTGCTACTTTGTATTGTTTTCCACATGCTTCAATTATTGCGTACATTATATGTACACCTCCCTTTTTCGTATACTCGCTAACCTTAAATTCTTAGGTAGTCAAACTTAATTGACCTTTATGAACCTTGACTTATGCGGCTTACAGATGATAATTTTACCATGTTTTAGTGCGTTTGTCAACGGTTTTAATGGATTTTTTTGCTATATAAAAAGGAAAGTGAAAAAATCACTTTCCTTTTCTCGCATTTTTGGATTTTCACCATTTTGCTACTAAAACAAAAATACTGTTTATGTGTTTATGATATAAAAACTAGTTTATACCAAAGGAATTAAACTTCTTGGATACATATCCAGAACTTAAGTTTTGTTTCTTAAATTCTATACTCGGCATAGTCCGTAAACTTATGCCCTGCTGGGACAAGAAGTCTTTTATACTTCTTCGTGTATCGAAGTGCTAGGCACGACCACCGGGCGAAAGCCATTATTGTTGTTCGCATTACCGTTAGTGATATTCGAATAGAAGACTCCCGCATTGGCTCTATTGTTGTAATTGCCACCGCGTTCAACAAAAGGTTTACACGCATACAGTTTAATCCCTATATATCTTTTTTATATCTACCCGTATTTCAGCATAGTATCTTTTTTTCTCCTGTGCCGATTAAAGGGGCTCAGGGTACAGAACCACTATGTGCTAGGCACGACCACCGGGCGAAAGCCACTATTGCCGTACGCATTACCGTCAGCGATACCCGAACAGAAGACTCCCGCAGTGGCTCTATCGTCGTAACTGCCACCGCGTACAACAAAAGGATCACACGCATGTCCGATTAGCACTAAGTCACTATCCCATGCTCGTCCATATGTTACCTGTTTATTTGCTGGCTGGGTTGTGTCTGTGAACCAATTCCATGTGTTTGTTGTTCCATTGTTATATGCTCCATAATATGAAAAACTACTTGCTACCTCATTTACTCCTATTCCTTTATAATTAGCCATCTTATTGTATGTCGCCGTTGTTATTCTTAATCTTGCTGCATTGTATTCTTCTCCTGTCAAGCTTGCATTCCATAATTGGTTTTGCGTTAACGTTGTACTTTCGTTTATCTTTATTCGATTACTCTTTTCTTCTTCTCCTACTTCATATTTACACCAGTATTTTTGATATTCTTTTTTTAGTTCATACCAATCATAATCCGTTGTTGATTTTTCTTCATTTTTTGCAAAATATATTGTATTTGTGTCTGTTGTACTTTTTCCATATGTTCCTAATGAAGTATTTCCATTATCTAAGTATCCAGCTACTCTTTCCCAGTTTCCTCCTGCCATATCATATATTCCATATACATTTCCTGTTGTACTTGATAATACTCCATTTGCTGTATCATATGCATGGTCTTCTGTGTATGAGTACGTTCCGTCTTCACTTGCATTTTCTCTGGTTGTTCCACTATATGGGCCTGCTCCGGTATAGTAATCATAATGGTAGTTTCCACTACTTACATATCTCCCGGCTCCATTTGTCATCGGTACTTCTCCATATGCACTATAGCATAAGTACGCTACTGCTCCCCATTCGTCATTTTTTATTAAGTGGCTATCTACACTTCCACTTGTCCACCCATATGCTGCTGTATTGCTACTCATTTGCATACTTCTATACTGTGCTTCTCCTATGCTTAAATATCTCCAACTTATTACATTTGGTAATACTCTTACATAAGTACTTTCTGTTGGTGCTTGAGTTTGGCTACTCGAACTACTACTTCCATTTCCTACGGCATTTCCATTTTCTACTCCACTCGCTTCGAATTTTGCTACCCAGAAGCCAGTTAACGCTTCACTCCATCCTCCTTGGGCATAATTATTTTGGCTTCCGTCTGTAAATACTGGATGGACTGTCTTTGTTGTTGTGTTTCCATTTGCTTCTTTATTACTTGTTCCTTGTAAAAAGCTTATCTCTATATTTCCTGTACTTACTATATTATAGCTGTATCTCGGTATCCATACAAACATTGCTGTTATTTCACTTTGTACTATTTCTGTTCCTGCCTCTGCATCTTTATACTTACTTAAATTGCTACTCTCTACTGTCACTACATTAGCCCATTGTTTTTCTTCTGCTGTATAGCTATACCATTTTTTTGTTTCATCTGCATTTGTTGTATCTGCTTTTTTCCATACTCCATTTTCATAGTATACTGGTATCATTCCGTCTACTACCTTTGGTTTATTTACGCATTGCAAACTATCCCAGTTTTTATCTGGTACTTCTTCTGTAACTCCTCCTGATATTATATAATTTTCTAATTCTTTTAAGTAATTTTCTTGTTGTTCTGCACGATTATTATATTCATTCACTGCCACTTTTGCATTAGTTATTATACTATTATTCCCAATCAATGAATTTATTGCAACTCCTGCTAATAATAGCAATACTATTATGGTTATTATAAGTGCTACTAAAGTAATACCATGTTCATCTGATAATTTATACATTTTGTATTTTTTATTTGTTTCTTTCATATCCCTTTTCTCCTAATTATATTTTTAACCTTGCACGGATGCAAGCCGAATAGACATATCATTGCCATACTAAATTTGTACGCAATAATATGTCTATTTGAGGACATATAAAATGTCTATTTTTATATTTTCTTTTAATAGCTTATGTGTGTGTGTGTGTGTGTACAGCCGCAAGGTTTTCAGCGTTTTTTATCATTTTTCTTTTGCTCCTTCTACTTTTGTTTACGATCTTATTATATACTAAACCACTAATCCTTGCAAGGTTTATTTAAAAATATTTTTAATATGTTACAAAATATCAATTCGAATGAGAGTTTTCGACAATCTTTGAAAAAATTATATTTCTATTTTTTCATCTAGCCATTTTTCTAATTCATCTATTTTTACTCTCACTTGTTCCATGGTGTCTCTGTCTCTTATTGTTACTGAATCATCATTTTCTGTTTCAAAGTCTATTGTTACACAGTATGGAGTTCCTATTTCATCTTCTCTTCTGTAACGTTTCCCTATACTTCCTGCTTCATCATAGTCGCACATGTATCTTTTTGATAATTTTGCATATACTTCTTCTGCTTTTTGGCTTAATTTCTTTGATAATGGAAGTACCGCTACTTTGTATGGAGCTAAAGCTGGGTGCAAATGTAGTACTACTCTTGTATCTCCTTCTGCTATTTCTTGTTCTTCGTAGCTATTGCATAAGAATGCAAGTGTAACTCTGTCACATCCTAGTGATGGCTCTATGCAGTATGGAATATATTTTTCGCCTGTTTCTGTGTCTAGATAGTTAAAGTCTTCTTTTGAGTATTCCATGTGTTGTTTTAGGTCAAAGTCTGTTCTATCGGCAATCCCCCATAGTTCTCCCCATCCGAATGGGAATAGGAATTCTATGTCTGTTGTTCCTGCGCTGTAGTGTGATAATTCTTCTTTGCTATGCTCTCTTAAACGCAAGTTTTCTTCTTTCATTCCTAGAGCTAAAAGCCATTCTCTGCAATAGTTTTTCCAATATTCGTACCATTCTAAGTCTGTTCCTGGTTTACAGAAGAACTCTAGTTCCATTTGTTCAAATTCTCTTGTTCTAAATGTAAAATTACCTGGTGTTATCTCGTTTCTAAATGATTTTCCTATTTGTGCTATTCCTAGTGGTAACTTTCTTCTTGTTGTTCTTAGTACATTTTTGAAATTTACAAATATACCTTGTGCTGTTTCTGGTCTTAAATATATTTCAGATTTTGCGTCTTCTGTTACACCTTGAAATGTTTTGAACATTAAGTTGAATTTTCTTATTCCTGTAAAATTCTCTTTTCCACAATTTGGACATGCTATATGATGTTCTTGCATGTATCCTATCATTTTTTCATCTGGCCATCCGTCAACTACTTCTTCACAGTTATTTTCGTGCATCCATTCTTCTATTAGTTTATCTGCTCTGTGTCTTGTTTTACATTCTTTGCAATCTATTAATGGATCTGAAAATCCTCCTACATGTCCTGATGCTACCCATGTTTGTGGATTCATTAATATAGCTGCATCTAATCCTACATTGTGTTTTGCTTCTTGTACAAATTTCTTCTGCCACATTTTCTTTACATTATTTTTTAGTTCTACTCCTAATGGTCCATAGTCCCATGTGTTTGAAAGGCCTCCATATATTTCTGAGCCTGGATATACATATCCTCTGTTTTTGCATAATGATACTATTGTATCCATTGATTTTACCATATAAATTCCTCCTTTATTTTCGCTAGTATAAACAAAAAACTTCATACCTAGCATTTTATTGCTAGGGACGAAGTTTATCCGCGTTTCCACCCTATTTCCTAAACTTTTTTGTTTAGACACCTTAATTTCTATTACTCCAAAGCTCCCCATGCTAATTTATTATTGGTATTCCACCATCACCAATTCTCTAAAAATAAATTTTACAGCATTTTTTCTTCTTCTCCGTAAATATGTTGTTATATATAATATTACATTTATTCGATTTAGTCAATATTTTATGCAATTATTTTCCATTTTACAATGTAATACCTGATAATATTGTACAATCTATTTATTTTATAGGTCAACTTCTGTGGGACAAATTGCTTGACTTTCTGTCGTCAATATTCGACATTTTCATGACTTATTGCCAAGTATTCGATTTTATGTTACTTTATTTATGCACAGTATTATTTTTATAATACCTGTGGATAATGTGGATAAGTCTGTGGATAGTTTATAATTAGGCATATTTTGTTCACATTTTGTTCACATTTATTCCTCGTTATTTTATTATGGTAACTTTTCTAATTTTGTTTATTTTAATTATGTGCACCGAATATTTATTTGTATATATATTATAAAATGAGCAATACTTTTTCTACATTGCTGTAGTTTTAAGTATTGCTCATATTTTTTACTAATTATTTTTATCTTTATATATTCTCACAATATCTTTAAAACTCATTTTGCTTCCATAGTTTAGTATTGCATTTGAGTATATTTTTATTGCTACTTTTGCTATTATTAGTATTGTTACTATTAGTATTGCTACTGATATTGCTACATCTATTGGTGAAGCGATTCCCATCATTACCCTAAATGGCATACAGAAAGGTGATGATAGTGGGAACATTGCTGCAAATACATTTAAATCACTTGTTGGATTCATCATTGTGAAATATGCTAAATAGAAACCAACTAATGCCAATAATGCTACTGGTGAATTTGCTGATTGTATATCTTCTGGTTTGCTTACTGTTGAGCCTGTTAATGCGTACATTAGTGCATATGCAAAATATCCTAGTATGAAGTATATTATTATTACTACTGCTAAGAATGGCGTCACTTGTGACATATCTAGTATGCTATCTAGCATTCCTGGTTCTAAGAAAACATTAGCACATATTACTGCTGTTAGAACTAGCAAACATACTTGAATTAGTCCAACTATTCCTATACCTATTGTTTTTCCTAAAACTATCGTCCTTGGACTCGTTGATGTTACAAGCGTTTCCATTATTTTTGATGTTTTTTCTGTTGTTATTGAACTTGATACTTGATATGCACAGAAGTATATTGCATAAAATAGTACTATTGATAATAGCATTATTGCAAATATATTTCCACCAACTTCTTGTTCTTCTGTTTGTTCTAGTGCAAACTCAAAATTAGGGCTTAGGCTTTGTAATTGTTCTTGTGTTAATCCTAATTTAGATATTTGTAAATTTGCGTATATTGCATTTAATGCGCTTACATACTCAGTTGGTACTCCCTCCATCATTGCCATATTTTTCACTATGTATCTTATTTTTATATTTCCGTCTGCCTTATCTATTACAATACATGAACTATATTCATCACTTTCTATTAATTCTTTTATTTGTTCATCTTCTATCTGTTTATTTTTTATATCAAATTCGTATCCTAGTTCCATATTATTTAAAGTTGATAGTGTTCCTTCGTAAATATTGTTACTATCTACTACTAATATTTTGCTTTCTTCTAAATCTTCTCCACTTATTGCTTTTATTATATTTGGTATATTAAACCCTATAACTATTAATACCAATATCATTAATGTTGATATTATAAATGATTTTCTCTTTGCCATGTCTTTCATAGTAAATGATATTACTGTAAATAAGTCTTTCATATTATTCACCCACCTTTTCTATGAATATATCATTTAATGTTGGTTTCTTTATTTCAAATTTATCAATATGTATCCCATTTTGTATCAGTTTATTTAGTAATTCTCTTGGTTTTACTTCATCTTCTATTTTTATTGTGTACTTATAATTTGTTTCGTTTTCTATGCTAAGGTTCATTTCATTTATATATTTTTCAATATCTTCATTTACACTTAATTCTAATCTGTTTACTGGGTATTTATCTTTTATTTCTTTTAGATTACCTTGTATTACTGTTTTCCCTTTATTTAGTATAAGTATATCTGTACAGAATTCTTCTATTGATGCCATTTGATGACTTGACATTATTATATATTTCCCCTGAGCTACTAAGTCTAATATGATATTTTTTAATATTCCTGTGTTTACAGGGTCTAAACCACTAAATGGTTCATCTAAAACTATTAGCTCTGGGTCATGTATTATAGCTGTCATGAATTGTATTTTTTGCTGATTACCTTTAGATAATTTTTCTGCTTGCATTTCTAGGTATTCTTCTACTTTTAATACTTTTGCCCATTTTTTTATAGCTTCTACTGCTGCTTCTTTGTTCATTCCTTTTAATCTAGCAAAGTATATTAATTGGTCTATTATTTTTGTTTTTGGATATACTCCTCTTTCTTCTGGTAAATATCCAAAATTAACATGCTTTCTTTCAACCGTTTTTCCATTCCAAGTCATTTCGCCAGAATCTTTTTTAATTATTCCTAGCAACATTCTAATTGTGGTAGTTTTTCCGAGCCCCATTTGTTCCAAGCAATCCATATGCACCAGGTTCTAACATTTCAAGCGATATATTGTCTACTACCAATTTTCCTGCAAATGTTTTACTAACATTTTTCAATTTTAATCCCATTTCATTTTTCCTCCATTCTTATTTGCTATGATAAGGAGAAATTTCCTCCATTATAAAAAGGCATAACAAACCTAGTCAATATATGTAACCTAAGTTTATCTGCCCTTTATATATTAAGTCTTCCTATTTTTATTAATAAGTCAGGTGTGTGCGTGTGTGTACAGCCACAAGGCTTTCGCGGTTTTCCATTTTTTACTCCTTTTATTCCTTATTTGTCACACTATATTTCCCCTTCTATTTGTTACAATTATAATACCTTACTCAGCTCTTTTTGTCAAGACCTATTGTCAAACACATTTTCTATTTTATACAAAAATATATTATAAGTGCTATTTCTGATATTAGTATCACTGGAAATCCTATTGTGAATTTTAGTTTTTTGGTTTTGTGTCTGAATGCATACATTCCTAGTATTGTACCTATCCCTCCACCTAATAATGTTATTATGAATAGCGTTTTTTC
Source organism: uncultured Clostridium sp. (assembly GCA_964468015.1). Classification (GTDB taxonomy): domain Bacteria; phylum Bacillota; class Clostridia; order TANB77; family CAG-508; genus UMGS1864. The sequence goes on from CAYXUA010000024.1 coordinate 8,218, forward strand.
CGGTATTCTCCAGCTTCCGGTGCTGGGCTTTTCTTTTGTCTATCCACATTGCACAAAAACCTATTACATTTATGATTATTACATATAACATTATGTTTGGTATTGTTAATATTTCGTTCATTTTTACCTCTTCTATATTCTTGCAAATGCTATTATTAGAACTATTATTCCTATTACAATTCTATATAGTGCAAATACTTTGAAACTTCCTTTTTGTAGGTATTCTAGTAAGAATTTTATTACTAGTATTCCTACTATGAAACTTGCTAGCACTCCTATTATAAATGGCATATTAAATACAAAGTCTTTAAATTTATATGCTGTTGCTGCAAGTACTATTGGAGCTGATAACATGAATGAATATTTTGCTGCTGATTCTCTTTTTATTCCTATTGCTCTTGCTGTTGTCATTGTTACTCCTGAACGTGATACTCCTGGTATAAAAGCTAGCGCTTGTGATAGTCCTACTATGAAAGTTTGCTTAAAGTTCATATCTTTGTATTCTACTTCTGATTTTGATTTTTTATCTACTATGTATAATATTATACCCATTATTATAAGGGCAATTGCTATTATGAATTGGTTTGTTAGTAAATCTTCTGCAAAGTGGTCTAGTAAGAAGCCTATTGCTCCTCCTGGTATTGTTGCTATTACTATATACCAAAACATTCTTCCTTCTGTACTGTCTTCTTTTTTTACTACTTTTCTATATCCACCTTTTATTAGTTCTATCCAATCTTTAAAGAAGAATATTCCTATTGCAAGTAGTGTTCCAAAGTGCAAAGCTACATCAAAATATTCTGGTACCTCCCAGTTAAATATCCATGGGATTAAAAATAAATGCGCAGAACTTGATATTGGTAATAGTTCTGTTAGTCCTTGTACTATTCCTAGTACTAATGCATGTAAAATTTCCATTTTATTTCTCCTCTTTATTATATTTTATTTATTCCATATCTTTTGTTTTTTCTTCTGTTTTTGCCTTGTATTTTGCTTTTTCTTTTCTGAAGTAATCTGCTCTATTGCTTAGTTTCTGTACCACTTCATAAGTTTCATCTAAATGTTTTATTACCTTTTTTTGCTTTCTAGTCAATTCTTTTCTGCTTTCTTTTTCTTCTTTTTCATTTTTTACAATATATGCTTTTATTGGAATAAATATTTCTTCTTCTAATTTTTCTTGTATGCTTGGGTCTAGTTCTATTGCTTTGTTCATGTATGCTATTGCTTTTTCTTTTTGCCCTTTTCTTATACTTAATCTTGCTAATTGGTAATATGCCATTGGCTCTACTTCTTCTCCGTATAATGCTTGTGTGAAGTATGCCTCTGCTTTTTCTAGTTCATCACATATTAATGCTATTTGACCGATTGTATAGTCTGTTGTATATTTTAAATGATTTATAAGTGCAGCTTTTTTATATGCTTCTTCTGCATTTACAAAATCATTTAGCATTGTATATGCTATTCCTAGGTTATAGAACATCTCATAGTCTGCTGGTCTGTATTTTAATGCATCTTGATATACATTTACTGCTTCCTTGTATTTACCTTGTTCAATTAACAAATCTCCTAATAAGGCAGATGCCTGATAATATTCTGGTTTTATTCTTAATAAATTATTTAGCATTGTTACTGATTGTTCTTTTTGTTCTAGTCCATTTAGTAATTCTGCAATTTTATAATATGAGTCATAATCATTTTTTCTTATATCTATCGATTTTACATATTCATCTATTGCTCTTCTCATTCCGCCTTCTCTTTCATATAGTTCGGCTAGATATTTGTGCCCTTTGTAGCTTTCTGGGTATTTTGTAATTATATCTACTAATATTTGTTTTGCTTTTCTTCTATTTCCTAAATGCCCTAAGCACTTTGCAAGTATTGCATATATATTTTCTACTAGATTTATATGTTTAAAATCATAATATATTATAACGGCTGGTAGGATTATTGATAGTAAATATGTTAAGATTTTTAATCCTATCCATAGAGTTTGTCCTAATACTGTTTCAAAAAAACTTATTGCTATACCAAGTGCTTGTAATGCTATTATTGCTATATAATTTGTGTCATTTTTTGCAATCATTTTTATAAACATTAGTATGAACAAAGTAAATGCTAATACATTAAAGATTATTCTTTCTATAATCATTGTTTATTTCCCTTCATAGTATTTAACAAATTTTTTTCTTCAGTTTTATCACTATTGCTTTTGTATAAAATTCCATGAATCTCTGCACATATCTTCTAAAGATTTTGTTGCACTCCAATTTAATTCTTCTTTCGCTTTGCTTGGGTCTGCATAACATTCTGCTATGTCTCCTGGTCTTCTTTCTGTTATTTTATATTTTACTTTTACATTATTTACTCTTTCAAATGTTTGTACCAAGTCTAATACTGAATAGCCTGTCCCTGTTCCTAGATTGTATATAAATAATCCTGATTCATTCTCTATTTTTTCTAGTGCTCTTAAATGTCCTTTTGCTAAGTCTACAACATGGATAAAATCTCTTACACCTGTTCCATCTTTTGTTGGATAGTCATTTCCAAATACATTTAACTCTTCTAATTTTCCTAAGGCAACTAAGTTTATATATGGCATTAGATTATTTGGTATTCCTTCTGGATTTTCTCCTATTAACCCACTTTCATGTGCTCCTATTGGATTGAAATATCTTAGTAGCACTATTCTGAAGCTTTCATCTGCTTTAGCTACATCCATTAAAATATCTTCCATCATTAATTTAGTTGAACCATAAGGATTTGTTGTTGAACGTGCTGCAGTTTCTGGAATTGGCACTGTTTCTGGCGTTCCATATACTGTTGCTGATGAGCTGAATACTATTTTTCTACATCTATATTTTTTCATTAATTGTAATAAATTCATATTTGCTACTAGATTGTTATAATAATATTCTATTGGTTTTTCTACTGATTCACCTACTGCTTTCAATCCTGCTAGATGTATTACTGCATCTATATGATGTTTAAAAAATACTTTGTCTAATGCTTTTTTATCTGTCATATCTAATTCGTAAAATTTAAAATCTTTTCCTGTTATTTCTTTTATTTTATCTAAAACCTCTGGTTTACTATTAGAAAAATTGTCTACTATAATTATTTCTTTGCCTTCATTTAATAATTCTACACATATGTGGCTTCCTATAAAGCCTGCTCCTCCTGTTACTAATATTGCCAATTTTATCCTCCACCTTTCTTTTGATTAACTATATAATTTTTCATATATTCTATAATTTTGTACTATTTTTCTTACATACATATTTGTCTCTTTATATGGTATATTTTCAATATCTGTACCATCTTCTTTTATGCTTCCATTTTCTATCCACCTAGATACATTACCTGGCCCTGCATTGTATGCTGCTAGAGCTAGCATTGTGTTTTCATATACTTTAAGTAAATTTGCGAAATATTTAGTACCTATCATTATATTTATTTCTGGATTATATAAATCATCTTCTTCAAATTCTATTCCTAGTCCTATTGCAATTTCTGCTGCTGTGGTCGGCAATAACTGCATAAGACCTATTGCTCCTTTGGAAGAATTTGCTTGTAAGTCATAATTACTTTCTGCTTTTATTATTGAGTAGATGTATTTTTCATCTATCCCAAATTTTTCTGCATATTTTTCTACATATTGCGCATATTCCATCGGATACATTTTTTCTAATACCATGTTTGGAATTTTAACCACATTTAATAAACTAATAATTAATATTAGTATTATGAAAAATATGGTAATTTTCTTTAATAATCTCACTTCTTCACCTCAATTTTTGATATGCTTTTATTTTGCGTCATACCAACTTTTTCCTTCGTTTATATCTACTTTTAATGGTATACTTAATTTTATAACATTTTCCATACAATTTTTCAAGATGTTTTTTACAATTTCTTTTTCATCATCATAGGTTTCCACTAATAATTCATCATGCACTTGTAATATTAATTTTGATTTTAAATTTCTATTTTTTAGTTCATTATATACATTTATCATTGCTATTTTTATAATATCTGCTGCTGTTCCTTGTATTGGTGTGTTCATGGCTGCTCTTGTTCCAAATTGTCTTACTAGGTAGTTGTTTGAATTTATTTCTGGTATATATCTTCTTCTTTTAAATAGAGTTTCCGCATATCCTGTTTGTTTTACTTTCATTGGAGTTTCCTCCATAAATTTGCCTATTCCTCTGTATTTACTCAAGTATTGCTCTATATATCTTTTAGCCTCTCCTTTTCTTACTCCTATTTGCTCTGCTAATCCATAATCGCTTATTCCATATACAATACCAAAGTTTACGGCTTTTGCTCTTGTTCTTAGTTCTGGTGTAACATCTTTTACACTCACCCCAAAAACTTTACTTGCTACTTCTGAATGTATATCTTCATCTTTGTTAAAAGCTTTTATCATTTCCTCATCTTCTGATATGTGTGCAAATACTCTAAGTTCTATTTGTGAATAGTCCGCATCTATAAAATAGCTGTTATCCTCTTTAGCTTTAAATACACTTCTTAACATTCTTCCTAGCTCTATTCTTGTTGGAATGTTTTGCATATTTGGGTCTGAGCTACTTATTCTTCCTGTTGCTGTTACTGTTTGATGAAAATGCGAGTGAATTCTTCCTGTTTTTGGATTTATGAAAGGTATCATTGCTTCTACAAATGTTGAATTGAGTTTTGCCAGCTGTCTATATTCTAGTATTTTTTCTATTATTGGATGTTCTTCTCTTAGTTTTTCTAGTATTTCTACATCTGTTGAATAGCCTGTTTTTGTTTTCTTGTATACTGTTAGCTTTAGTTTTTCAAATAAGATTTCTCCTAATTGTTTTGTTGAGTTTATGTTGAACTCTTCTCCTGCTAATTTATATATACTTTCTGTTATTTCATTTATTTGCACTTGAAGCTTTTTACCAAATTCTATTAAAGCTTCTTTGTCTACATATATACCCTCATATTCCATCATTGCTAATACTGGAGCTAGTGGCATTTCTATTGTTTCAAATAATTCTAGCTGGTCATTTTCCTTCATGTGTTGTACTAATACTTCTTTTAATTTGTAAATCATAAAAGCTTGAACTGCCTGCATTTTGTCTACTTCTTTTTTAGGTTGCTCAAATAGACTAATTTGATTTACTTTTTCATTTTCTTCTTTTCCTATATAGTCTTCTACATTTACATTCAAATATGTTTCTGCCAAATTTTTTATATCATATTGATTTGTCACTGAATTTAGTATATATGCTGCTATTTTTACATCAAAACTCATATTTTGAGGTTCTATTCCTATTTGTTTTAATAATATTATATCTTCTTTTATTTCATGGCTACATTTTTGAATTTCATCATCTTCGAATATATTTTTTAATCTGTCTAAATTGTTTTCTACTTTTATATAATATACTTTATTATCTGCTTCATTATATATGCTTATACCA
>CAYXUA010000025.1:0-13634 GCA_964468015.1 uncultured Clostridium sp.
GCTCATATTCATCGCCTCTTTTTTCTATTATACAATTATATTATGAATTTTGCAATTTAATTTTTTATATAGCCCCTTCTCTTTTTTCATATAATCCGTAGAGTAGCCCAAGAATAAAATTAAAAAAAGCGATAACAACTTTATTTTTGCTATCACTTTATAATTTGTGCTTATACTAAGCATTGTCTTTTATGTATTCTACTACATCTCCTACAGTTACAACTTTTTCAGCATCAGCATCTGGAATTTCTATATCGAATTCTTCCTCTAGTGCCATTACTAATTCTACTATATCTAGAGAATCTGCTCCTAGGTCATCTATAAAAGATGCTTCCATAGTAACTGCTGATTCTGCAGTTCCTAATTGTTCTACAATTATATTTTTTACCTTTTCAAAAACTTCTTCTGCCTCCATCTACGAAACACCTCCTTTATATTTTCGTTAGTTATGTTTTACTAATATATATTATAGTTTGACAAAATTGTCAAGCAATTTTAATAACTATTTTAGTTTTTTTCGAATTCACGTATCATCATGTCTACTGAACCATTTTTTGCGAATTCCGCGGCTTGTTTTATTGTGTAATGGAATAGCATTTCATCACTACTTCCATGTGCTTTTACAACTGGTTTTTTTACTCCTAAGAATAAAGCTCCGCCGTATTCTCTGTAGTCCATTGTTTTCTTGAATTTATTTATTGATGGTAAAGCTGGAACAGCACATATTGTTGATAATACATTTCCTGTTAAGCTTTCTGTTAATGTTTTCTTAATTAATTTACCCATACCTTCTACTGTTTTTAAGAATACATTACCTGTAAAACCATCTGTTACTAGAGCATCTATCTCGCCTGAAAATGCATCTCTTCCTTCCACATTTCCTACGAAATTAATTCCACACTCATCTGCTTTCTCTTTTAATAATTTATATGTCTCTTTTGTAAGTTCATTCCCTTTTGTTTCCTCTGTTCCTATATTTAATAAACCTATTGCTGGTCTCTCAATTTTATATGTATTTTTTAGGTAACAATTAGCCATTTGTGCAAATTGCAATAAATTAAGTGGCTTACAATTTGTATTTGCACCAGCATCTATTAGCATTAAACCTTTTTTATAAGCTGGAAGCATTGGCGCAATTGCTGGTCTGTCTATGCCCTTTATTCTTCCTACAAGAAGAGTCGCTCCTGTTAATAATGCTCCTGAATTACCTGCAGATACGAAAGCATCTCCTTTGCCTTCTTTTAATAATCTAAACCCAACAACCATTGATGAATCTTTCTTTGTTTTAATTGCATGTGTTGGTATATCCTCCATCTCAATACATTCTGTTGTGTGATGTATTTTGATATTACTTGCAACTTCAGTTATAGTATCCTTCCCAAAGAACTCTTTTGCCTTAGCATTTATTATCTCTGTAGTTCCAACTAATGTAATCTCTCCATCAATCTCTCTAGCTGCCTTTACTGCTCCTTTTATTACTGCATCTGGTGCATTATCTCCACCCATTGCATCTACTAAAATATTCACGCCCCTCAAACGCCCCTCTCTTTTATGGTATTATATATTGTATTGTGTTTTATAAAAAAAATCAATACTTTTTGACCAATTAGTATAAAAATATATAACAAAATCTAAAATGAGTAGAGTAGTAAGTGTAGATAATATATAAAATAAAAAAGAAAAGAGCGAAAATCGCTCTTTTTTAATCATATTTATTATTCAAATATTTCAGAAACAATTCCTGAACCTACTGTTCTTCCACCTTCACGAATAGCGAATCTTAATCCTTTTTCGATAGCGATTGGAGTAATAAGTTCAATATCCATTGTGATGTTATCTCCTGGCATAACCATTTCTGTTCCAGCAGGTAATTCAATAACACCTGTAACGTCTGTTGTTCTGAAGTAGAATTGTGGTCTGTATCCATTGAAGAATGGTGTATGTCTTCCACCTTCTTCTTTTGTTAGAACGTATACTTCTGCTTTGAATTTTGTATGTGGGTGTATTGTTCCTGGTTTTGCTAATACTTGTCCTCTTTCGATTTCGTTTCTTTGAACACCTCTTAAAAGAACTCCTATATTATCTCCAGCTTCTGCTTGGTCTAATAATTTTCTAAACATTTCTACGCCAGTAACAACTGTTTTTGTAGATTCTTTTGCTAAACCTACTATTTCAACTTCTTCAGAAACTTTTATTGTTCCTCTTTCTACTCTACCTGTTGCAACTGTTCCTCTACCGGTTATAGAGAATACGTCTTCAACTGGCATTAAGAATGGTTGGTCTGTTGGTCTTTCTGGTGTTGGGATGTAGCTATCTACTGCATCCATTAATTCTTTCATGCATGCATATTCTGGTGCATTTGGATCTGTTGATGTTGATTCTAATACTTTTAATGAAGAACCTTTTACTATTGGAATTTCATCTCCTGGGAAATCATAGCTTGATAATAATTCTCTAACTTCCATTTCAACTAATTCTAATAATTCTGGGTCATCAACCATATCACATTTGTTTAAGTAAACAACGATATATTTAACACCAACTTGTCTTGCTAATAGTATATGCTCTCTTGTTTGAGGCATTGGACCATCAGCTGCTGAAACAACTAGTATTGCTCCATCCATTTGTGCAGCACCTGTAATCATGTTCTTTACATAGTCTGCGTGTCCTGGACAGTCAACGTGTGCATAGTGTCTTCCTTCTGTTTCATATTCAACGTGAGCTGTGTTAATTGTGATTCCTCTTGCTTTTTCCTCTGGTGCTCCATCGATTTGATCGTATGCAGCAAATTGTGCTCTTCCTAATAATCCTAAATATTTTGTGATTGCTGCTGTTGTTGTTGTTTTACCATGGTCTACGTGTCCGATAGTACCAATGTTAACGTGTGGCTTTGTTCTTTCAAATTTAGCTTTAGCCATTTTTAAATCCTCCTTTTTTGGTGTTTTTCACCATATTTATTTTTTAAAATTTAATAACTTATTTAAGTATTGGTATTTTATAACAAATTTACCAATTTTGCAAGTCTTTTTGTATAATTTATATTATACTACGTGACAAGCCATTATTCCTCTTTTTTACTTCTTGATGCTATTATATTATCTAGTATTGATTTTGGAACTTCTTCATAATGTGATGGTTCCATTGCATATGTTCCTCTACCTTGTGTTTTTGAACGTAAGTCTGTTGCATATCCAAACATCTCTGATAATGGAATAAATCCTCTTATTATTTGTGCTCCTGAACGTGCTTCCATTCCTTCCATTCTTCCACGTCTTGAGTTAATATCTCCTATAACATCTCCCATGTATTCTTCTGGAACTGTTATTTCAACTCTCATTATTGGTTCTAGAATAACTGATTTAGCTTTTCTACATCCTTCTTTGAAGGCCATAGATGCTGCTATTTTGAACGCCATTTCTGAAGAGTCAACTTCATGGTAAGATCCATCTACTAATGTAGCTTTGAAATCTATAACTGGGTATCCAGCTAAGATTCCGCTTTCAGCAGCTTCTCTAATACCAGCTTCGATTGGTTTTATATATTCTTTTGGAACTGCTCCACCAACGATTTTACTTTCAAATTCTATTCCTTTACCTGGCTCTAATGGTTCCATTTCTAGCCATACATGGCCATATTGTCCCTTACCACCAGATTGACGGATGAATTTTCCTTCAACTCTTACAGAGTTTCTTATTGTTTCTTTGTAAGCAACTTGTGGTTTACCTACATTTGCTTCTACCTTGAATTCTCTCTTTAATCTATCTACGATTATATCAAGGTGTAGCTCACCCATACCTGCGATAACTGTTTGACCTGTTTCGTGGTTTGTGTATGTTTTGAATGTTGGGTCTTCTTCTGCTAGTTTTGATAATGCTATTGCCATTTTTTCTTGTGCTACTTTGTCTTTTGGTTCGATAGCTATATCTATAACTGGCTCTGGGAATTCCATTGATTCAAGTATAACTGGGTGGTCCATATCGCATAATGTATCACCTGTTGTTACTTCTTTTAATCCTACTGCTGCTGCTATATCACCTGCATAAACTTTGTCTATGTCTTCTCTGTGATTTGCATGCATTTGAATGATTCTTCCTATTCTCTCTTTCTTGTCTTTGTTTGCATTTAATACTGTTGAACCTGACTCTAATGTTCCTGAGTATACTCTAAAGAAACATAGTTTTCCAACGAATGGGTCTGTTGCAATTTTAAATGCTAGTGCTGCGAATGGCTCTTCGTCTGATGTTTTTCTTTCTGTTTCTTCTCCGTCTGGTGTAACACCTTTGATATGTGGTATATCAATTGGAGAAGGCATGTAGTATATTATTGCATCTAATAATTCTTGTACACCTTTATTTTTGTATGATGAACCACATGTTACTGGAACTATTGTGTTTGCAATTGTTCCTTTTCTAAGTCCCATTCTTATTTCGTCTATTGTTAGTTCTTCTCCTTCTAAGTATTTCATCATTAATTCGTCATCTTGTTCAGCAACTGATTCTAACATAGAAGCTCTATATTGCTCTGCTTTTTCTTTTAAATCTTCTGGAATATCGCATTCTTCGATTTCTTTTCCTAAATCGTCTTTATGAACGAATGCTCTCATTTTTATTAAGTCTACTATTCCTTGGAAGTTATCTTCTGCACCAATTGGTAATTCAATTGGAACAGCATTTGCATTTAGTCTTTCTTTCATTTGCTCAACGCATCCATAAAAGTCTGCGCCAATCATATCCATTTTGTTTACATATGCCATTCTTGGTACTTGGTATTTGTTTGCTTGTCTCCAAACTGTTTCAGATTGTGGTTGAACCCCACTCTTTGCAGCTAGTACAAGTACAGAACCATCTAGTACTCTTAATGATCTTTCAACTTCAACTGTGAAGTCAACGTGCCCTGGTGTGTCGATTATATTTATTCTATGACCTAACCATTGGCATGTTGTTGCAGCAGATGTTATTGTTATTCCTCTTTCTTGTTCTTGTTCCATCCAGTCCATTGTTGCTGCACCTTCGTGAACCTCTCCTATTTTGTGTGTTTTACCTGTATAGAAAAGTATTCTTTCTGTTGTTGTTGTTTTTCCAGCGTCTATATGCGCCATTATCCCTATATTTCTTGTTTTTTCTAATGGGAACGCTCTTCCTGCCAAAATATTCTCCCCCTTTTTTCTATAATTTTACCATTTATAATGTGCAAATGCTTTGTTAGCTTCTGCCATTCTGTGCATGTCTTCTTTCTTCTTGAAAGAACCACCGTTTCCGTTTACTGCATCCATTATTTCTCCGGCTAATTTTTCAGCCATTGTTTTTTCATGTCTTGCTCTTGCATATGTTACAAGCCATCTTAGACCTAGTGTTTGTCTTCTTTCTGGTCTAATTTCTAGTGGAACTTGGTATGTTGCTCCACCAACTCTTCTTGCTTTAACTTCAAGAACAGGCATTACGTTGTTTAATGCTGCTTCGAAAACTTCTAATGGATTTTTTTGTTCTTTTTCTTTTATTATATCAAATGCTCCATAAACTATGTTTTGAGCAACTGTTTTTTTACCATCTAACATAACATTGTTGATTAGTTTTGTAACAACTTTGCTATTGTATATTGGATCTGGTAAAACTTCTCTTTTTGCAATGTATCCTTTTCTTGGCACTTTTCTTCACTCCTTTTACTTGTAGTTTTTTCTACTTATTTTGTGATACTTTAAAGAAAGTATCTAAGTTACTCTGAAATTTTTATTTCAGTTAGTGCTTAAATCTATATTTCTAAATTCAAAGTCAATTAAAAACTTAGTATACAGCCAAAGCACTTTACCTAATTTTTATTTCTTAGGTTTTTTAGCTCCGTACTTAGATCTAGCTTGGTTTCTATCTTTAACACCAGCTGTATCTAATGTACCTCTAATTATGTGGTATCTAACACCTGGAAGGTCTTTTACTCTACCACCTCTTATTAGAACAACACTGTGTTCTTGTAGGTTGTGTCCTACACCTGGGATGTAAGATGTTACTTCATATCCATTTGAAAGTCTAACTCTGGCAACTTTTCTTAAAGCTGAGTTTGGTTTCTTTGGAGTAACTGTTTTAACAACTGTACAAACACCTCTTTTTTGTGGTGCTCTATTATTTGTTTGTCTCTTTTTCTTAGAGTTGTAACCTTTTTGCAATGCTGGTGCTGTTGATTTTGTTGTTGTTGTCTTTCTTCCCTTTCTAACTAATTGATTAATTGTTGGCACTTTGAATTTCACCTCCGTAAAAAATAAATATCCGCTGACCATTTCTATTATCAGCGGATAACATTTTATCATTTTTTATCGCAAAAGTCAATATTCCGTAGAGAAATTTTCTGGTAAAAAAATTTTTATTTTGTTTACGCTTCAATAAAGTTTATTAATTAATATTTTTCCTTTTTAGGACTTTTATCTTTCTATTTTCACACAGTCTGTCATTTTCTCTTTATATCAAAGCACAGCCTCATATCGGCACTTCTTCAGGTGCGGGAGTAATCAATATAAGAACTCTTGCAGTCGAAACTATTTCACCTCCAATTACCAAATCGCAGTACACGTATCCCGTAAATCCATCATTAAAATCCAAATCATAAAGCACACTTCCATCTTCAGTATGTAAACTTATAGTTGTATATTCATCCATTCCGCTGAATATCAAAAAGGTCTTCTACGGAATAGTTACACATTCCATCAGCCGTCTTTGTAATGAAGTCTTGTTTGGCAGTTACTGTTGGAAGATTTATTGTTGTTGCTGTTATGCTGTCTGTGATTATTTCGTTTCCGGCTTTATCTACTGCTTTCATTTTTAATGTATGGCTTGTTCCTTGTGTTAATCCTACAAATGTATAGCTTTCATCTAATGGATTTGTGTTTGTTAACCAATTTCCTCCATCTATTTGGAAGTAATATGCTCCTATTCCACTACTTCCATTTGTTGTTGTTGCTTCTTCATCTTCGGTGCTTCCACTTAATGTTATGCTATTACTCGTTACACTAACTGTTGGTGTGAATGTTTTTGGTGCTTTTCTATCTATATTATTTACATCGCATGTTGCTGTTTTTATGTCCTCTGTACTGTTTCTTATTCTTGCTTTTATTGTGCAATTTATCATTACATCTAACGTAGTCGTTTCTCCTGTACATGTTTGCCAACTTCCTTCTCCTATTTGTATTTCTTTTATTGCTCTACTTGTTTCACTTGGCCATGTTATTGTTACTGTTACGTTTCCTGTGGTTGACGTGGTTGGGTCTGCTGATATTTGTATTGTTCCTTCTAGTATATTATCTATTGTTATACTTTTACTTTCGGTTTTTCCATTTCCGTTTGTTACTGTAACTGTGTATGTTCCATTTTCTGTTGCTGTGTATGTTGTTGTTATTTCTTTTGTTCCACTTTCTACACTTTGTTCTGTTCCTTTGGGTAATATATAACTTGTTATTCCACTTTCTGCTTTGGCTACCATTGTTATTGTTACTTGATTTGTTATTCCTGTTGTATTTGCACTTAGACTAATTAAGATTTCTGGTAATGTTAGCTCTCCTGTTCCTATGTATGTTACTTCCCAGTCTCCATTTGCTTTTTCCTTTATTTCGTATACATATCCATCTGGCTGTGTTTTTACTTGCCCAGTTTCACTATTTCCATCTCCGCTATTTATTATCCCTTGCTTTTCTAACTGCTCTATTATTTGCTCTATCGTTATTTCTCTGTCACTTGTTATTGTTTTTCTTACTATTACCATTTCGATTTCTTCTCTCATTGCTTCTACTTTTGCCATATCTACTGCTCTTTGGCTATTTTTTATTATTCCTTCTCCACTAAATACGCTCATTGTTACTCCTGCTAATATCAGCATTATTATTATTATTATTATCAATGATAATAGCGTTATTCCTCTTATTCTTTTCATTTTTCCCCCTTTGTTTATTTTATTTTTTCACCTACACGCAAGGCTAAAAAAACACAAAAAGACATACTAAACCTAGCATTTCTACTAAGTTTCATATGTCTTTTATTTATATATTCATTCTTTTTATTTTCTTTAATAGAATTACATGTGTGTGTGTGTGTGTGTGTACAGCCATGCGGGTTTTAGCGATTTTATTCATTTTAGTTCCTCTTTTCCTTGGTTTTTTATTTTATTCTACACTAACTTCTCTCCGTTTGCAATAGTTTTATAAAATTTTTCCTCCTCCAAGTACCACGTCGTCCACATAAAACACCACAGATTGCCCTGGTGTTATTGCTCTTTGTGGCTCTTTAAATTCTATTTTGCATATGCTGTTTTCTTGCGGATATAGCACCGCTTCTGCTTCTTTTGCTCTGTATCTGATTTTTGCTTTTATTTCTATTGGTCTACTTAGGTCTATGTTTAATAGAAAGTTTAACTCGTTTGCATATAATTTATTTGAATATAGCTCATTTTCTGTTCCTACTATTACTACATTTTCTTTTTTGTTAAGTGTAAGTACGTATAATGGCTCTTTATATGCTATTCCGTAGGCCTTTTCTTTGTCCTACTGTATAGTTTGTTAACCCACTGTGCTTGCCTAGTACTGTACCATCTTTTAGTACTATATTTCCACTTTTACCTTTTTCTTCCATATGTCTACACAAAAATCCTGCATAGTCATTATCTGGTATAAAGCATACCTCTTGACTATCTGATTTTTCTGCTACTTCTAATTTGTTTTCTCTTGCTATTTGTCTTACCATTTCTTTGTCTGTAAATTTTTCAAGTGGGAATAGTATATGTGGCAATACTTCTTTGTTTATACTATATAAGAAATATGTTTGGTCTTTTTTTTCTGAATCTGATTTTTTCATCAGGTATTGATTATATTTTTCGGAATATTCTATTTTTGCATAGTGCCCTGTTGCTACATAATCACATCCTAGTTCTAAAGCTTTTTGATAAAATGAACCAAATTTTAAGTATTTATTGCATTCTATACATGGGTTTGGTGTTCTTGCATTTGCATATTCGCATATAAAATTTTGTACTACCTTCTCATTAAACTCTTCTTTGTTATTTAAAGTATAATGTGGTATTCCTATGTTATCACATACTCTTTTAGCATCATATACCGCTTGGTTGCCACAACAGGTGCCTTCACCTTTTTCACATGTTGGTGACCACAACTCCATTGTTGCTCCTATTACTTCATATCCTGCTTTTTTTAATAGAAGGGCAGACACACTACTGTCTACCCCTCCACTCATTCCTATTAGTACTTTTTTAGGCATTTTTTATTCTCCTTTTTAGGTGATGTTTTTCTCTTCTGTCCCCCAAATCATCACGTGGACATCTTTTAGTTGTTGGTCTGTTACTTTTGATGGGGCTCTCATAAGCAAATCTCTTGCTTTTTTATTTTTTGGAAATGCTATTACATTTCTTATATTATCTTCTTGTTCTAGTAGCATTATTATTCTGTCTATTCCAGGTGCTGCTCCTGCATGTGGTGGTGCTCCATACATAAAGGCATTAAATAATGCTCCAAATCTGTTTTCTACATCTTCTCTTTTATATCCTGCTATTTCGAAAGCTTTTACCATTATTTCTGGGTCATGGTTTCTTACAGCTCCTGAGGCTATTTCATATCCATTACATACTAAGTCATATTGGTATGCATATATATCTAGTGGTTCTTTTTTATCTAAAGCCTCCATTCCTCCTTGTGGCATTGAGAATGGGTTGTGACAAAAGTCTATTGTTCCTTCGTCTGATAATTCATACATTGGAAAGTCTACTATCCAGCAGAATTTATAACATTCTTTTTCTAGTAAGTCTAACCTATTTCCTAGCTCTATTCTTATTCCTCCTGCTATTTTTTGTGCTTTTTCTCCATTGTCTGCTATGAAAAATATTGCTGAGTTTGGTTCTGCTTTTGTCTCATCTAATAACTTTTCTTTTATTTCATCTGTTATAAATTTTGCTATTGAACCTGATATTTGCATTTGTTCATCTAGCTTTATCCATGCTAGACCTTTTGCACCTAATTCTTCTACTGCGTAAGCGCTCATGTTGTCAAAGAATTTTCTTGGATTTGCTGCCCCATTTGGTAATACTATTGCTTTTATATCTTTGTCTTTGAAACCGTTAAATTCTGAGTTTTCAAAGACTTTAGTTACATTGTTTATTATAAGTGGGTTTCTTAAATCTGGTTTATCTGAGCCGTATTTTTCCATTGCTTCTTTGTATGGTATTCTTATAAATGGTACTTCGTCTATTTTCCATTCTGTATGCGCTTTAAATACATTTGGTATTACTTCTTCTAATACTTTGAACACATCTTCTTGAGTTGCAAAGCTCATTTCTAAGTCTAATTGATAAAATTCTCCTGGTGACCTATCTGCTCTTGGGTCTTCGTCTCTGAAGCATGGTGCTATTTGATAGTATTTGTTAAAGCCTGATACCATTAGTAATTGTTTGAATTGTTGTGGTGCTTGAGGAAGTGCATAGAATTCACCTGGATGTAGTCTACTTGGTACTAGAAAATCCCTTGCTCCTTCTGGCGATGAGTTAGCTAGTATTGGGGTTTGTATTTCAGTAAAGTCTTGTTTTTGCATTTCTTCTCTTATTGTTCTTAGGATTTGTGCTCTTTTTAATATATTATTGTGTAGTTTTTGATTTCTTAGGTCTAGAAATCTGTATTCTAGTCTTAAATCTTCCCTTGCTTCGTTTTTGTCACTGTTTATTTCAAACGGAAGTACATTTTTGCATTTTCCTAATACTTTCAAACTCGTAGCTTCTATTTCAATTTCTCCTGTTAGAATTTTAGGATTTTTGTTTGCTCTTTCCACAACTGTTCCACTAACTGTTAATGTACATTCTGTTGTGACATCTTGCATTGCTTTATTTAGTTTTTCTTTGTCTGAGATTATAATTTGGGTAATTCCTGTTTCATCTCTTAAGTCTATGAATTTCATTTTACCTAAATCTCTAATTTTGGCTGCCCATCCACTTAGGCGTACTTCTTCTCCTACATTTTTTATATTTAGTTCTCCACAATTATGTGTTCTATACTCATTCATTTTTAATCTCCCTTTTTTAATATTGACGTCCCCATACTATCATGTGTTTTGCTTCTTTCCCGCATATTGCACATTTGTCACCTAAGTTTTCTTGCTCAAATGGGATACATCTTGAATGTGCTCCTGTTTCTTCTTTTACTTTATTTTCGCATTCTTCGCTTCCGCACCACATTGTTTTTACATAACCTTGATTTTGTTCTAGGTTTGCTTTCATTTCTTCTAGAGTATTGGCTATTGTTGTTCTTTTATTTCTTATTTCTAGACATTCGTTATACATGTTTTTTTGAATTTCTTCTAATAACTCTTCTATTCTTTGTGCTAATTTTTCAAGTTCAACAGTCTCTTTTTCGGCTGTATCTCTTCTTACTAATACTGCTACTCCATTTTCTATATCTCTTGGTCCTATTTCTATTCTTAGTGGCACACCTTTCATTTCCCAGTAATTAAATTTGAAGCCTGGTGTGTAATTGTCTCTATCGTCTAATTCCATTCTGAATTTTTTGCTTAGCTTATTATATAGCTCTGTTGCTTTTTCTAGTACTCCTTCTTTGTGCATTGCTACTGGTACTATTACTGCTTGGATTGGCGCAACTCTTGGTGGTAATTTTAGTCCTCTGTTATCTCCATGTGCCATTATTACTGCTCCTATTAGTCTTGTTGTAGACCCCCAAGATGTTTGGTAGGCATATTCTTCTTTTCCTTCTCTGTTTTGAAATTTTACATCAAATGGTTTTGAAAAATTTTGCCCAAAATAGTGTGATGTTGCTGTTTGTAACGCTCTTCCATCATGCATTAAAGTTTCTACTGTGTATGTATCTTCTGCTCCTGAAAATTTTTCTTTTTCTGTTTTTCTTCCTTTTAGTACTGGAATTGCTAATAAATTTTCAATTACATCTGCATATATATCTAACATTTGAAGTGTTCTTTCTTCTGCTTCTTTTGCTGTTTCATGAATAGTATGTCCTTCTTGCCATAAGAATTCTCTTGAGCGCAAAAATGGTCTTGTTTCTTTTTCCCATCTTAATACACTACACCATTGATTTGTTACCATTGGTAAATCTCTCCATGAATTAAGCCATTTTGAAAACATTGAGCAGAAAATTGTTTCTGAAGTTGGTCTTATACATAATCTTTCTTCTAATTGTTCTCCACCAGCTTCTGTTACCCAAGCTACTTCTGGCGCAAAACCTTCCACATGCTCTTTTTCTTTATTTAATAGGCTTTCTGGTATAAGTAAAGGCATTGATAAATTCTTTACTCCTGTTTCTTTGAATTTTTCGTCTGCATATTTTTGTATGTTTTCCCATATTGCATATCCATATGGTCTTATTGCTATACAGCCTTTTGTGTCTGTATAATCTGCTAGTTCTGCTTTTATAACTATGTCTGTATACCACTGTGGGAAATTTTCTTCTATGTTTGTTATTTCTTTAACAAATTCTTTTTTATCACTCATTATAATCTTCTCCATTCTTTTCAATTTTCTTTTCTTCTTGATTTTCTTCTGCATGTTCATTTATTTTATTTTCGTCCTGATTTTCTTGTGCCATTTCTTCTATTTCTAATTGTTCTGGCATATCTTCTTTTATTTTTGGTAGTTCTGGTAATTCATCTAAAGAAGATAGTCCGAATGTTTTTAAAAATTCATTTGAAACTCGGTACATGGTCGGTCGTCCGGGGGCATCCATTTTACCCGCTTCTTCTATCATATTGTATTCCATTAGCTTGTATAGTACTCCATCTGTACTAACTCCTCTAATGCTATCTATTTCCGCTCTTGTTATTTTAGGGTTATATGCTATTATTGATAAAGTTTCTATTGCTGCTGATGATAGACTTGGTTTAACCCTATTATCAAATAGTGGATAAACATAGTCATAGTATTCTTTTTTAGTACACATTTGATAACTATTATTTACATGTATTATTTCTATTCCACGTTTTTTTTCTGAATATTCTACTTGCATTTGGCTTAATAATAATTCTGTGTCTTTATGTGATAATTCTAAAGCAGACATAAGTGTGGTTATTTCTACTTCTTTTCCAGCAGCGAATAATATTGCTTCGACTACTGCTTTTTGTTCTTCTATTTCCATGTTTCCTCCATTATTCATTATATTTTTGTAGCTTATATTATTACATTTTTTTCGCTTTGTGTCAATGGTTACAATAGTTTTGACATCGATATTTTTTTGTGATATAGTATATTTAGAATTAATTTATTCATTTTATGGAAGGATGTGCTATATATGGATAAGAAAAAACTTGAGATTATAAATGGTGATGGTTCTAATATTGATATGTCGCCTGTTCATGTGCATATAAATTCGATTAAGCCTAAGGCGAAAAGTAAGAATAAGAAAATTATTATTCCTAAGGAGGATAAGAAATAAAAAAGCTTCACTAAAAATGAAGCTTTTTTATTATAATAATGCGTTTACTCCTTTTGTTCGTCCTATGTTATACACTTTAACAAATGTCTTTCTAAACATTGTGAACAAGATTTTTTCTTTTATATTTAAATATGTTTTTATTTCTTTATATATTTCGTTTTGCATGTATTTTCCTCCATTGACATTTTTATACTGAGAGTATAAA
>CAYXUA010000026.1:0-13356 GCA_964468015.1 uncultured Clostridium sp.
CTAATAATATAAAGATTATATGGGAGGATTATTATGTTTAAACGAAAAATAAATTTTATAATTGCTATATTTATTTTACTAGCTATATGTTTTCCTTTATTTAGCTTTGCAAGTGATGATTATATTTGGTCATCTAGCAGTTCTACTATGCCGGTTAATGCGAGTACTTCTACACAGACTAGTTTTGACTTACAATTAGAATCTGGAGCAGCTATTTTGATTGATCAAAAGACTGGTGAGGTTTTATATGAGTATAATTCTCATGAACAACTTAGACCTGCTAGTGTTACTAAAGTTATGACTATTTTGCTTATCATGGAAGAAATTGATTCCGGCAAGCTTTCCTTAGACGACAAAATTCCATGTAGTGAGAACGCAGCTTCAATGGGAGGCTCTCAAATTTGGTTAGATGTTAGAGAAGAACTAACTGTAAATGATATGCTAAAAGCTATATGCGTTGTTTCTGCTAATGACTGTACTGTAGCTATGGCTGAATACTTGGCAGGAAGTGAAGAGGCTTTTGTTGAACGAATGAATACTAGAGCAAAAGAACTTGGAATGAATGATACATGTTTTAAAAATTGCCATGGTATCGATGAAGATGGTCATGTTACTTCTGCTTATGATATTAGCTTAATGTCCAAAGAACTTTTGAATAATCATACTAGTATTACAAATTATACTACAATTTGGATGGATACTTTAAGAGAAGGCAAATCTGAACTTGTTAATACTAATAAACTCATAAGAAACTATACAGGTGCTACTGGATTAAAAACTGGTTCTACCTCACTTGCATTGTTTAATCTTTCTGCTAGTGCTACTAGAAATGATTTGTCTTTAATTGCTGTTATTATGAAAGCTCCAACTAGTGCAATTCGTTTTAGTGAAGCTCAAAAATTATTAGATTATGGATTTTCTAATTTTACTTACACAAATCTAGGAGCTAAAGGCGATATTATAAGAACTGTTGATGTCAATAAAGGAATTGATAAGAGTGTTAATTTAGTACTAGAAAAAGATGCGGGTAAGCTAATGAAAAAAGGCAGTAGCGGCGATATTTCACAAGAAATAACCATAAATGAAAATATATCCGCTCCAATAACTAAAGGCGATGTTCTAGGTAACATAGTTTACACATGCCCTGATAATTCTACAATGATGCTAAATCTTATTGCTGAAAATAATGTCGAGAAAGTTACTTTATGGAATATGACTACTTATTTGTATAATTTGTGGTTTACTTTGTTTAGATAAAGTTTTAGTAATCTTTCTATTTGCATACCATATTATAAATTACAATAAAATAGGCCACTATATAAGTGACCTATTTTATTTTTAACTTTTGTCTATCTTCTTCTAAACATTTATATATCTTTTCTATATTTTTTATACATAGCATCATGTGTTTTGTAATATATGGTGTGTTCTTATCTATTTTTTTAGCTTGTTTTTTTTCTAATTTCATAGCTTTTTTGTTTTCGTTAAAAATGCTTTCCCAATTATTTTGAGTTACATCTAGTATATAATCCATTTCTTCTATGTATTTAATGTATTCATTGCTATTTTCTATCTCTTCCTTGCTTCTGGTTTTAAATATGTTTATCAATTGCTCTGCACTGAGGATAAAATTCCTGTTATATTGTATAACTGAATTTGCTAAATATGGTGTTGAATAATACTTTTGTTCCTTCTCATGCTTTATAATTAAGCTCTCTAACAAGCAAGATTCCAGCAATAATTCACTTATGTATTTAAATTCACTATTCTTTGTGTTTAATGCTCTTTTCAATTGTTTTAATATTGTTCTATCTACTCTTAATAAGTGGTTTACTTTATTTATTAATCCATGTAAATTATCTGTATAAAGAACATATTTATCTATTGACCACGCTATAACTGCAGCTACTAGAACAAGCGCTATTCTTATTAAAATTATTTCTACTTTTCCATAAGTAGGATATGTTAATACTAGCACTAATTGACCAGCTATTACTGTTCTTACTATTTCATTTTTCAAAGAGAACATAGTTGCTAATATAAGTACCATAAATATTAATGAGGCTGATTGAGGTACAAATTGGAATACTAGCGTAAATGCTACTGTTCCTAGTAATGTTCCTATAATATTATTCTTTATTTTCACCTTCTGCTCTTCATGGAATTGCATCATCATTGTATATATGGTCATTGGTACCCAATAGGCATTTGTAAATCCAGTTTTTATAATTAATATGTATTCTATTATTGTTCCAATCCCCACAGCTAGGCCTGTTTTTATTGCAAAACGCATTTGTATTGTGTCTAAACTAAAATTATTCTTTAATTTAGCCATTCTAATATAAAAATATTCTTTAAAAGATATTTTTTCTTTTGGATTTTGCGCCATTTTTATAATGTATTTTAATTTTTTTATAGTATAAGCCCAATCATAACTCATACTAGAATCGCTTAAATGATTGTTTTCTATAAATTGGTCTAATAATTTTATAAGGTCCTGAATGTCATTTTTAGAGTAATCTTCCTTTACTGTCTGGAATAATTTTGCTATTTTATAGAAATATTGGTAATCTTGTTCTGTTAAACTTTCTCTGTTTTCATATGCCAAATTTGTTAGCTTATCTACTCTTTTCAGGAAAAGTATTGCTTGGAAATAGCATTCTTCCTTTTTATTTAGTACTTCCATTTTCTGAGATGCTTCACTATATAAAAGTCCATTTGTTTTAGCTATTATATTATTTAATGGATTTGGTGTATCATCTTTAAGCCTCTGTTTTGATAATATTTTTAGTCTTTTCACTACTGATTCAAATCCAGTTGCTATTAATTTCTTTTCTATTTCTTTTGGCTTTATCTTTGATAACACTAAATTATATATGAATAATACAACTAGACCATAAATTATAGCTAATGCTTCTGTTCCTATGTCTGCTATCGAGTCTACTTGAGCTGTTTGAAGTAGTAAAAAGAATAGTCCATATATAAAATATCCTTTTGAGTTATAGTCATCGGAAAATAGCATTATTATCGCAAATGGTACTATGAAGTTTAGTATTATTAGAAGTGGCGTATTAAGCTGAGATATTCCTGCCAATACTCCAACTAGTAATAAAATGACTGAGCTTTTAATAAATTTTGTTACACTAAAAGATGTACTCATAGACATTAATTGGAAAAATAATAACAATATTCCCAATACAGCTTTATCTTGCCCAAACAGCATGATTGTAGTAACCATTATGAATAAGGACACAATTATATTTGGTATATTATGAAGTACACTCTTTCCAAATTCTTTTAATTCCTTTTTAGCTTTTTCTAATTTATCTTTCAAATTCTCTTATCTTCCTTTCATTCTAAAATTTAATATTAATTAATACTGCGCGAATATTAATTATATTCATTTAATATGAAAGTTTTGTGAAACAAAAGTGAAGTTTTTATTTCAGTCATTTTTCAGAATAATATCATAGTGTTACAATAGAAAAGTAATAGGCTGGAATTATAGCTTTATAATTCCGCCTATTACTTTGTTTATTTCTGCACCTTCTACTTCTGGTAAAATTGCAGCTCCTCCAGCAATTATTATGGTATCGCCTTTGGTTACCTTTTGTTCTAGTTGTAGTTTTTCTATGGCTGATTGTATCATCCTGTCTGCATTTTTCTTGTTTGTTATTAATATTGGGTATACATTCCATTCTAGGTTCATTTGTCTTGCTATCATTGGATTGCTCGTTATTGCATATATCGGACATACTGGGCAAAATGCTGAAAGTATTCCTGGTGTATCACCTGTCTCTGTATATGCTAGTATTGCCTTTGCTTTCAAGTTCATTGCACTTGCACATATTCCGTTATATACATTAAATCTATATCCTTTATTTTCTAAGTCATATTCTCTTCCTAAAAATCTTTTCCAATAATTTATTGAACCTTCTGTTTCTTCTGCTATTTCGTTCATCAGTTCAACACATTCCACTGGATATTTACCTGCTGCACTTTCTCCTGATAACATTATTGCACTTGTTGCATCATATATTGCATTTGATATATCACTTACTTCTGCTCTTGTTGGTCGAGGATTATTTATCATTGAGTCTAACATTTGAGTTGCTGTTATTACAATTTTTCCTTGGAGATATGTTTTTCTTATGAATTCTTTTTGTATTATTGGAACTTTAGACATTGGAATTTCTACACTTAAGTCACCTCTTGCTATCATTATTCCGTCCGATACAGTAAGAATTTCATCGAAATTGTCTACGCCCTCTTGGTTCTCTATTTTTGATATTATTTTTATGGTCTCCCCACCATGTTCTTGTAATAGTTTTCTTATTTCTAAAACATCTTTTGCGCTTCTAACAAAAGACGCTGCAATATAATCAAAACCTGCTTTTATCCCATTTATTATATCTTCCTTGTCTTTTGCAGTCAGACTTGGGAAATGCAGCTTTTTGCCTGGTATGTTTATGCTTTTTCTATTTGTTAATTTTCCACCTGTTATTACTTTGCAATAAATCTTGTTTGCTTTTACGGTTACAACTTCAACTTCTATAAGTCCATCATCTATTAGCATTTTATCTCCATGTTGAACCTCTTTGTATAAGTCTTTATATGTTACAGAAAATTCATATTGATTTCCTAGTATTTCCTCTGTTGTTAAACAGAAATTATCTCCTGGTTTTAAGAAAATTTCTCCATCCTCAAATTTTCCTATTCTGACTTCTGGTCCTTTTGTATCTAGCAGTAAAGATACAGAAAGATTTAATTCTTCTCTTACTTTTTTTATTCTATTTACTTTCTCCTCCTGCTCTTTAAATCCACCATGTGAAAAGTTTATTCTTGCGGTATTCATCCCAGCAAGCATAAGCTTTCTAAGTACACTTTCGCTTTCACTTGCTGGGCCTATTGTACAAACAATCTTGGTCTTACGCATTATTTTTTACACTCTCCTCATCTTATGTCTATTTCGTAATCCATTTTACTAAGTTTAGATTTGCTGAATCTAATAGCATATCATGTCTTGGCATTACTCTGAATGTGTATCCATAGTCTCCACCTGTTGTTAGCTTGATTTTTGCTGTATATGTGTAAATTCTATTTTCATCATCTTCTTTAATTCTTTGCATTGGTATTATATCAAGATTTTCAATTCTTCCATCTTTTAATATTTTACCAAAATATACTTCTGCCACTATGCTGTCTTTAGATATATTAGGTAGTTTTACATCACAATTTACCTCTATAGTTTCTCCTGCATCTAGTTTTTTATTATTTATATTGTTTTTCTGTGTTATAACTATATCATGCCAATTACGCATTATTTCTTTTTTCCATGTGTTATATTCTGCTACACTTTCTAAGTTGTTATAGTATTCAGCAGATACATTTGCTAAAGGCATATATAATTGTTCTACATAGTCTACTACCATCCTAGCTGTACTAAATCTTCCTGCATTAGATACTATTGAATTCTTCATCAATCTTACCCAGTCTTTAGATAATCCACTTCTATCTTTTGAATAATAGAATGGTATTATTTTATGTTCTAAAGTATTATATATACTATTACTATCTGCAATATCTTGTTCCTCATATGAGTCATATTCTTTGTTTGTGCCTATTGCCCAACCATTTTGCATATTGTATCCTTCTGCCCACCAGCCATCTAGCACACTAAAGTTTACTACTCCGTTTATTGCAACTTTTTGGCCACTAGTTCCAGAAGCCTCCATAGGTCTTCTTGGGTTATTTAACCATACATCTACACCACTTACTAAATATCTTGCTATTCCAATATTATAATTTTCTAGTACAAATATTTTTCCTTTGAATTGTGGCATCATTGATATTTCATGAATATATTTGATTAAATCTTGCCCTTCTTTATCTGCTGGATGCGCTTTTCCTGCAAATATTATTTGTACAGGTCTTGATTCGTCATTTAATATCTGTGTTATTCTTTCTAAATCTTTAAATATTAATGTTGCTCTTTTATATGTTGCAAATCTTCTTGCAAAACCTATTGTTAATGCATTTGGATTTAATTTTGATGTTATTTCCTTTATTTCTTCATAATTAACTCCAGCTCTTTTTAGTCTATTGGTTACATTTTCCTTAACTAAATCAATCAATTTTTCTTTTCTTATACAATGCTCTTTCCATAATTTTTCATCTGGAATATTGTATACTCTTTCCCATGTTGAGTCCAAGTGTATATTATCTTGCCAGTATGGAATTAAATATTCATTATACAAATTCTTTATATTAGGAGCTACCCATGAACATGTATGAACTCCATTTGTTACATAAGTAATTGGTGATTCATTTGATGCAATATTGCTCCATACATCTCCAAATAATTCTCTTGAAACCGCACCATGAAGCTTGCTAACTCCATTTTTCTTTCCCGCTATTTTTAAAGCTAATATTCCCATATTAAAGCCTTGCTCTAAGCCGCTTTCACATTTCATTCCTAATCTTAAGAAATCCTCTTTTGTTATTCCTAATTTTGGATAGAATTGTTTGAAATATTTCTCTACTAATTGTATATCAAATATGTCATTTCCAGCAGGCACAGGAGTATGTGTTGTAAATACTGTTTGGGCTGATACAATATCTTTAGCCATTGTAAATGATAATTCTTTTTCTTCTATTGTATTTCTAATTAATTCTAAAGTAGCAAATGATGAATGCCCTTCATTCATATGATATACTGTTGGCTTAAATCCTAGTGCTTTTAATAAACGCACTCCCCCTATACCTAATACGATCTCTTGCCTTATTCTCATTTCTTTATCTCCACCATATAAGCGAAGTGTTATATTTCTAAATTCTGCTTTATTTTCTTTTATATCTGAATCTAGTAGAAATAATTTTATTCTACCTACATTTATTTGCCATACCTTTAAAAATACTTCTGTTCCTAAAAGATTAACAGATATTTTCATTTCGACATCATCTTCATTTTTTACTGGTAATATTGGCAAATTATCTATCTCTATATCTTGATATTCTGTTTCTTGAATACCATTTTTATTTATTCTTTGACTAAAATATCCATTTTTGTATAGCAACCCTACTGCAACAAAAGGAAGTCCTAAATCACTTGCAGATTTTAAATGGTCTCCTGAAAGTATTCCTAATCCTCCTGAATATATTGGTAATATCTCATCTAAACCATATTCAGCAGAAAAATACGCAAATAAATCTCTTGATTTGTTATTAGGATATTTCTTATCAAACCAAGTATTTTTGCTATTCATATAATTATCAAAATTTTCTACAACTTTATCATATTTCTTCAAGAAAGATATATTTTTTTCTAGTCTTTCTAATTTTTCTTGTTCTACTAATTTTAGGAATTTAGTTGGATTCTTTCCTACACTTTCCCATAAATCTATGTCAATATCTTTAAATAATTTTAAAAATTCTGTATTCCATGTCCACCACAAATTATTCGCAATTTCACTTAATCTTTCTACTCTCTTAGGTAATTGTGGATTAACTGTGATTTTATTAAATATGTACATTTACAAATTCCTCCTCAGTATATTATTATATTCTCATTTTTTCTAATTGTGCTATAATACTATAATTATCTATTAACCAATTTATTTTGTCAATGGTTTTCCATAAAAAATTCTACATTTTTGAATATGAAAAAGGATAACAAAAAATCCTCTATTTTCAATTCTTATGACTTTTTTCTCCATCCCAAAAATCATCTTAATACTTAAAGAAATAGCCTTCATTCTCAACTGCAATATCTTTTTTCACTACATAGTTTTTAATTCCTATATCATCTAAATTATATAGAACTCCTTGTAGACCTGAGTGATTTAATTCAATCTCTACATTTTCATTGTTTTGGCAATATTGTATAAATTCATTTACTCGCTTACCTATATACTCATCACTAGCTTTTGTGCTTTTAATTGTCGTATATAGTACCATTAATGAATTCACAAGCATCATAATAGCTAATAAAACTCCAAATACATATTTTATTTTCTTCTCTTTATCCCATAACAAGTAAGCAAGCACAAGTATTGGTACTGCATAGAAGTATGGAATATATCTTGCCCAATAGCTTCCGTCTAATAATAATATAAGAAAAGTCGTTACTCCTAGTATTATGGCATATGGTATAAGTAAGTTCCATTTTTTATTCTTAATAAATTCAATTATAATGTATATTGTTCCTATTATAGATAAAATAAATATACCACTAAATAAAGGTCCAAATCCTCCAACTCTTATATCTGGAATAGAATAATTTTGTATTTCCTCCATAGAAAATGTAAATGGAATTTTTAATTCAGGTTGTATATTTTCTGATGAGTATGTTGGTGATACGTTTTCTCCTTTAGAAAATATTGATATTAGAAATATCTCTAAATGGTTTTTGTCATTAAATGATGCTGGTTGCTCCATTACTACCATGTTCTGTACATGACCTTCTCCATATAATGGATATAAAGGATGTCCATGGTCTATAAAGTTTTTAGTGTATGACGAATATCCTACAATTCCTATAGCTACTAAAACTGTTACTACATAAAATATAGTATAAAATTTAAATGTATTCACAAATTCTTTTTTATTTTGTTTATATGCTTTTATTAGCCAATACACATAGAATGCAAAACAGAATATTGCAGCAAATGCTAAACCTGTAAATTTAATGTTTATACATAAAATTATGCTACTAGCCAATACGAGCATGTTTTCTTTTTGGTTATATTTTTTATCATCGCTTTCTACTATGCATGAATATAAAACCAATAAAATCGATATCATTAAAGCACCATCTACATAGTAGTTAAATACTTGTGTTATTGTTATTGCATTAAATACTAGAAGAAAAGAAACCGCTAAACTAGTAAATAAACTTCTTTTCTTATCTTTATATAAATATGAAAACAAAATGCCAAAAGCAATATACATAAGTAAAGCAGTATATCCTTTTCCTGCTTCTATATTTCCAGTAGCTGAATATATTACAGCAGCATATATTTCTGTTCCTTTTGCATAATGGTCTATCCATAAAGTATTTATATTATCTTCATCTACATCAAATACATTTCCATCTATTTTATTGAAATCTTGACTCTCTTCATAGGCTGGATTCCAACCATTTTTCATACATCCTATTGCTAATTTGTGGTATGTATTCCCATCTGCAGTTACATCATATATTTTTCCTTCCACAAAAGTAACTCCAGCAAAGATGATTATTCCTATAGCAACTGCTATTATATTTATTTTTATATTGTCCTTCTTGTAGAATAATAAATAGCTAATTATTGCAATCAAAGTAATTATTGGTAAATGCCATGGTGTAATTGTTATATTAACAAAAAATAGTATAGTAGTTATAATTAATATACTCATTATTTCTATTAATAAAAATATAGCCGATTTTTTTATTAAATCTGTTACAGTTTCTTTCATCTTTTTCTCCTTATAATTGTTCTGCAAAGCCCTTTTGTAATTTATTGAACATCATGTAGCCAATTATACAAATTACAATTGAAATCGCTAATAATATCATCAAAGGCACAAAATCTATCATTGTTTGATTATAGAATATATCTCTATATGCATTTATAATATATGTCATTGGATTACAATATAAAATCCAACTGAAGTTTTCTGGAATACTCTCTGCTGCATATACAATAGGAGTCGCATAAAATAGTAACTGCATTACCACTCCTATTAAATGCTGCAAATCTCTAATATAAACTGATATACTAGATATAATTAACGACAATCCAATTAATAATATATATTGGACTAATAATACTAATGGATAAAGTAAAATATATGGACTAAGTCCCAATCCTCCAAATACAACAAATGCTATTATGATAACAGTAGAAATTAAGAAATTGACTGCCTCACTCGTAACAATTGATATTGGTAATATTTCTCTTGGGAAATATACCTTTTTTAGTATATTTCCATTTTCCACCATAGTAAATGCTGCTCTTGACAAAGTTGATGAAAAAAATGTCCATGGTATTAATCCACAACAAAGGAAAATAGCATAATTTTCTTTCGGATTTTTTAATATTAATTGAAATATCAAAGCGTATACCAATATTTGTAGAAGAGGATTTAAGAATGACCATAATACTCCTAAAAAAGAATTTTTATATTTACCTCTTATCTCTTTTTTTACATTTGTTTTCAATAATTCTCTATAGTTATATAAATTTTTAAATACTTTTAACATTTATAACTCCTTTATATTATTTTAATATCATTTTTCTTATTTTTTCTTTTACTCCTAATTTCTTTATAAATGCCATTACTCCTGTTGCTTTTAAAAACTTTATAAATCCTCTCCATAACGGATTTTTCCATAGTTTTTCCTTAATTCGAGATATCTTATATCTTTTTGCATTATTAAATTCGAGATTGTTATCTCCTTCTTGTGAAAAATAATATCTAATATCTAGCTGATTATATAGAACAATATATTGCTTATATAAATCCTTATTTGTAACACTTTCAGGATTTATTCTACTTCCTGAGTTAGCAAAATCTTCAAACTCTTTTTCAAATATTTTTACCATATTATCTACTGTAAATCCATCTAGAATCTTTCGTCTACAATTTTCTTTCAATTTTTCATCTTTTAATACTTCCTGTATTGCCTTTACATATCTTTCAATTTCTTCTTCACAATAGTCCCTATTAAAATATCCCATATCAGCAGTCTGCATATTTTCTACAACTCTACCACAAGTATCATCTACTAGTTCCTTTTGCCCTCCAACATCTGCTGTAACAACAGGTGTTCCCATTGCTAGTGATTCATAAGTAGTAATTGTCAATCCTTCTACTAGTGAACAAATTACACTAACATCAGCTGCTTTATAAAATGGTTTTGTATTACTTTGCATGCCAAAGAAAATCATATTCTCGATAGTTTCGTCTTTTTTAGCTGTTTCTTTCATCTCTTTTAGCTCTGGTCCATCTCCCACAACTAATAAAAGCACATCTTTATCTTTTTCTAATAATTTTTTAAATACCTTTAACATAAAAATAGGTCTTTTTTCCTCTGATATTCTGCATAAAAATAAAATTACTTTTTTTCCTTTTAACTTATCTTTTTGTTTTTCCAAATCTTCATTATCTTCTATTTTTACTTTTTTACTATCAAATTCTTCTGCATCTACGCCAATATATACTGTTTCTACATTATCAATCGTTCTTCCCATATTTTCCTTCATAGATTCCCTTAATACCTTTGTACAAGTATAAGTTCTATCTAAAAAGCTATCAATTGCAGTTGAATCTCTTGGGTACTCTCCATTTCTCCAACTCTTATTCTCACTATGTAAATAATCTACAAATACTACCTCTGGGAATTCAGATTTTAGCCATGGTATAGCATAAAACCCAAAATAACTGTTAGATTGAACAACAATATCTATATTTCTTGATTTCATAATATAATGTATAAAGCCTGGCCAATCTTGTCTATGCAAGAAACTTGTTAAATCAAATACTTCTGCATATTTTTCAAATTTTTGCCTCCATACATATTCTGATGCTTCTGTCGTAACTATTGTAATATCAAACTTATCCTTATCTAATCTAGATATTAAATCTAAATTAAATTTGTCTGCTCCTCCTACCCTAAACCATGGTAATATAAATAATAATCTTATTTTTTCACCTTTTTTATAAATCGGTTTTCTATCCCATTCAAAAATTTCTGGATAAGAATCATAATTTGATTTTGTAGTTGTTGGGAATTGAATTGCATATACTTCCTTCTTTATTTTCTTTGCTTGTTTAGCAATTTCTTCTCTTGCATGCTTGTCTCTTTCTTTATCATTATTAATAGAATCTAGTATTCCTCCCTCTGCTTTTTTTCTATACCAGAAACCATAATAATTCATTCTTATTGGCTTATATCCTTTTTCTAGCATTCTAAGCCATAAATGCCAATCTTCATGCACATCATTATCCACTACTCCATATCCGCCTACATCTAGCAGTGCTTGCTTTCTTATTAAAGAGCATACAGGAATAATATTTTCTTTCTTTTCCACATTAATGTCAAAAACCTTTTTCCATAAAAATTCTTTTCCATCAAAATTAACTAAATCAGCATATACCCATGAAGCACTTGGATTAGTTTTTAATGTCCAATAGCTACACTCTAATATAGTTTTATCTATTGCATCATCTGCATCTATTATAAACAATAAATCGCATTTTGCCTTTGAAATTGCATAATCTCTTGTTGCAATTCTTCCTCTATTTTTTTCATGATATATTTTAATTCTATTATCTAAATTAGCAATCTCTTCTAATATTTCTTTTGTTCCTTCTTCAGTACTCCCATCATTAACGATAATCCATTCCCAATATGGAAATGTTTGATTAATAATAGATACTGCTGTTTCTTTTATATACTTTTTACAATTATAATATCCAGTAATAATGCTTATAATCGGTTCTCCATCATTAATTGCTTTCGGACTTAATTGTTGTTTTCCTGGCATCATATTGTAATCAAAATATTCTTCTTCATTCATTAATAGTCTCTCTCCTTTATTTAGTTTCCTCTATATATTCGTCAACTACTTCGCTTGTGTCTCCATCTTTCTTAATTTTTCCATTAGACAACCAAATAGCTCTATTGCACAATCTTTTTACTGCATCCATACTATGGGTAACAAATACCATAGTTTTTCCTTCATTCTTCAGTTCTAACATCTTATTAAAACATTTATTTTGAAAATGTTCATCGCCAACTGATAATATTTCATCTATTAGTAATATATCAGCATTTACATTAATTGCCACTGAAAAAGCTAGTCTCATATACATACCAGATGAATATGTTCTTACTGGGTTATCTATAAATTGCCCTAATTCTGAAAACTCTATAATGGTTTCTATTCTATCATCAATTTCTTTTCTAGTTAAGCCAAATATTGATGCATTAAAATATATATTCTCTCTTCCTGAAAAATCTGGATGAAAGCCTGCACCAAGTTCCAAAAGTGAAGTTACTTTACCATTAGTAGTTATTTTCCCTTTATTTGGATATATGATTTTGGTCATTAACTTCAATAAGGTAGACTTTCCGCTTCCATTTACACCAATTAACCCAACCACTTCACCTTTTTTTACAGTCAAATTAATTCCATTCAAAATTTCTCTTACTTCTTTTTTACCTCTATTCCAAAATAGTAGTTTTTCTTTTATCGTATTAGTTTTATCATAATACACATTAAAGGTTTTGTATACATCTTCAACTATTATCGCATTTTCAGCGTCCATTTTATCCCTCTTTTCTTCATTGATTTTTACATTATAACATAA
>CAYXUA010000027.1:0-13328 GCA_964468015.1 uncultured Clostridium sp.
CGGATTTGAACCGGGGATCAGAGTTTTGCAGACTCGTGCCTTACCACTTGGCTATAGCGCCTTATATAAAATTTGGAGCGGGAAACGGGGCTCAAACCCGCGACCTCTGCCTTGGCAAGGCAGCGCTCTATCAACTGAGCTATTCCCGCATGACTGTATTAATTATAATAACAAAATGTGGATTAAAAGTCAAGTGATTTTTATAAAATATTAAATATTTGAAAAAATTACTAATTAAGCAATTTTAAATTATGTAAATTGTGCGAGAAAAAAGGCTATATGTCTTGAAAAATTCAAGAAAATGTAATATAATTGTAATGTTGGTACAAGTTTTTTTATAATGCTTATATCCCTAAGAAAAAAGGGTGTAATAATTTGTAATATAAGAAATGCATGAGAAATTGTACTATTGACTATAAAAAAATAAATAGTAAAATATTATATATAATAATTAAGGAAGGTAGAAATATGAGGAAGAGTAAAATTGTTTTAGTTTTAGCAATGATTGCAGCATTTTGTATAGCTCCGTTTACAAGCAATGTATATGCAGCAAGTTCGTATGAATTAGGAATTGTACAAGCAAGAGAAGGAGGATATGCGTACCAAATAAGTGGAAAAGATGTATGGAAGATAGTTGCCTATGAGGATAGTGGATATAACTATGATAATGCAATTTATTGTATAAAAGCCGGACCAGGATTTGGAGGAACAATAACAAGCCCAACAGAAAAGCGTACATATAGTGTTTCATATGATATGAAAGATTTATCATTAATACCAGATAACTATAAAAGCATATTACCATCAGATGAAATTGTTACAGAGGAAATAGATGGAGAAGAAGTATCATATAGCAAATACAATGCAGTGCTTTGGATTTTAGATAATATGTATTTACCAAAACATGCTAATGAAACAGAAAGACAAGAAATGAGAGATGCTTTACTTACAGCAGCTTTTAAAGAGCAAATTGAGGATACAACACTAACACCAGCATTTACAATTGATCAAATAAATCTTACAGATGATGATATAGAAGTTGTACAACAATTAGCAATATGGCATTTTACAAACACAGATGATGCTGAATACGATCAGGGCGATTCTTTAGCTGCTATCCAAATCAAAGCAAAAGACAGTTCAGAGGGATATAATGCTTTTGATATGGATTCATACAGACAAGAAGATGCAAATACTCTTTATCAATATTTTATAACAGAAGCAGCTAAAAAAGCTTCTGTATATGGAACAGGAGATGTAAGAAAATTAACAGCTCCAATAATATTAAAAAATACAACATTAAAAACAGAGTATACAGACAGTGATATTATTGTCGGACCATTTAATATGCAAAAACAATCTGAACTAGATTTCGAAGTGGTTGAAAAAGTATTAGATCAAAATGAAACTGAAATCAGTGCAGAAAATTATAAAATATTATATATAGATGATGAAGGAAATAAAGTAGAATTAGAAGAAGGTAAAACATTAAAAGATATAGTAGGAAAAGATTTCTACATATCAGTAGAAAAAGATTCTGACATAAATTCAATAACACTAAAATTATCAGTAAGCTATTATGAATCAGAATGTACTTTCTGGACAGTTAGTGGTTCAAACGAAGACCAGCCAGTTGTAATAGTGACAAAGAAATTAACAACTGAAGTATTAACAGCCGGTTTAAATTATAATTTTGACTTAGCATTAAGAAAATTTATAACAGAAATAAATGGAGATAAATTAACAGGTGATAACTCAAGAGAGCCTAAAGCAGTAGTAGATAGTAATGGAAAAGTTACATATGTACATACAAAAGATCCAGTAAGAGTAGAATCAGGAGATTTAGTAACATATACAATAAGAGTATACAATGAAGGAAAAGTAAGTGGATATGCAGAACAAATAAAAGATGATATACCAGAAGGTTTAGAATATTTGCCAGATAATGAAGTTAATAAACAATATGGTTGGGAATTAACAGAAGATGGAAAGAGTATTGTAACTAATTATTTAGGAATAGTAGACAATCAACTTACTTCTACATCAAGCGATTCACATTTATTACATGCTTTTGATTATCCAACGATGAAGACTCCGGATTATGATGAAGTAAAAGTAGTATTTAAAGTAATAGAACCAAACTCTTCTAAAAACACTATAATAAATACAGCGCAAATAAGTGAAGACTTAGATGAAAATGGAAATGAAATAGAAGATTTAGATTCAGTACCTAATAATAATAAACTAACAGAAGATGATATAGATAAAGAATATCTAGTATTAAAAGAATTTGATTTAGCATTAAGAAAATTCATAACAGCAGTAAATGATACAAAAGTAACAACAAGAGTACCAGAAGTAACAGTTGATAGTGAAGGCAATGTAACATATACACATCCAAAAACACCAGTATCAGTTGAAAACGGAGATATAGTTGTTTATACAATAAGAATATACAACGAAGGTGAAACATCAGGATATGCAAATCTAATAAAGGATAATATCCCAGAAGGACTGGAATTTATAGTAGACAATGAAATAAACCAAGAGTACAGATGGAAATTATCAGAAGACTTAAAATCAATATCAACAGATTATTTATCATATGAAAGAGATGAAAAGAATTTATTAGATGCATTTGACAAAGACAGTATGGACACACCAGACTATAAAGATGTAAAAGTGGCATTCAAGGTAACAGAGCCAAATACATCAAAGAATATATTAGTTAACACAGCAGAAATAGAAGATGATGCAGACAAAAACAACCAACCAACAGATGATAAAGATTCAACACCAAACAATGGAGTAGAATCAGAAGATGACATTGATAAAGAATATGTAAGATTAAAATATTTTGATTTGGCATTAAGAAAATTCATAACACAAGTAAATGGTGAAAAGTTAACAGGTGATGACTCTAGAGAACCAGTTGTAAAAATAGACTCAGAAGGAAATATTGTATATGATCACAGAAAAGACCCAGTACCAGTAGCAACAGGAGATTTAGTAACATATACATTAAGAATATACAATGAGGGTTCCATAGATGGATATGCAAGCCAAATAATAGATGATGTACCATCAGGATTAGAATTTTTACCAGAGAATGAAACAAACAAAAAATATGGTTGGACAATATCAAGTGATGGAAAACAAATATCAACAGACTATTTGTCAAAAGACAAAGATGAGAATAACTTAATTGAGGCATTTGATAATAAAACAATGGAACAACCAAATTATAAAGATGTACAAATTGTGTTCAAAGTAATAGAACCAAATACATCATCAAGAATACTAATAAATGTAGCAGAAATAGCAGATGACACAGACAAAAATGGAAATTCAGTAGATGATATAGACTCAACACCAAACAATAATGCAGATGGTGAAGATGATATAGATATTGAGAAAGTAAAAGTTGTAGCATTTGATTTAGCATTAAGAAAATTCATAACAGCAGTAGATGACAAAGAGGTAACAACGAGAGTACCAGAAGTAACAATTGATAGTGAAGGTAAAATAACATATACACATCCAAAAGACCCTGTTCTAGTAGCTAATGGTAACTTAGTAACATATACAATAAGAGTATATAATGAAGGAACAGTAGATGGATATGCAGAGACTGTAAAAGATAATGTGCCAGATGGATTAGAATTCTTGCCAGACAATGAAACAAATAAAGCATATGGCTGGACAGTATCAGAAGATGGAAAGACAATAACAACAGATTATCTATCAAGTGCAAAATCAACAGATAATATAATAAAAGCATTCCAAAAAGATTCAATGCAAACACCTGATTACAAGGATGTAAAAGTAGTATTTAAAGTAACAGAGAAAGAAATACCAGAAGATAGAATACTAATAAACACAGCAGAAATAGCAGAAGATAAGAATGAATATGATACACCAGACATAGACTCAACACCAAATAATAATGTAGATGGTGAAGACGATATAGACATTGAAAAAGTAAAAGTACAATATTTTGACCTAGCACTATTAAAATGGGTAAGCAAAGTAATAGTAATAGAAGATGGAACAACAACTGAAAGAGATACAGGACATACTGGCTTAGAAAACCCAGAACCAATAGTAAAAGTAGATTTAGACAGAAAGAAATTAAAGAAAACAACAGTTAAATTTGAATATACAATAAAAATAACAAACGAAGGTCAAATTGCTGGATATGCTAAAGAAATTAGCGATTACATACCAGAAGGACTAGAATATGTACAAGAAGATAACCCAGAGTGGTCATTATCAGAAGGGAAAGTAGTAACAAAACAACTAGAAAACACATTATTACAACCAGGAGAATCAGCTACAGTAAAAATAATATTAAGATGGATTAATGATGAAAACAACTTAGCACTAAAAGTGAACACAGCAGAAATTAGTGAAGACTACAATGACTATGGTTCTGACGACATAGACTCAACACCAAACAACCAAAAAGAAGGTGAAGACGACATAGACACAGCACCAGTAATCTTATCACTAAAAACAGGACAAGACAGAATATACTATGTACTAATGGGAACAATACTAATAACAATAGCTGGAGGAATAATCTTAATTAAGAAATTTGTACTATAATAAAATAGTATAACTTGAAAATACATCTCAAATATTAAACAATAGGTTCGATATTTAGAGATGTATTTTTTCACCCATAAACGGTTGCAAACTCAAAAGAATATGATATAATAAAAGAAAAATGAAGGAGAAGCAAGAAATGAAAAAAGCAATTGCCGAAAGCCTTGCGGCTGTACACACACACACACACCTATAACGTATTAAAGAAAATAAAGAGAATGAATATATAAAAAGCAAGACATGAAAGTTTTAGGAGAACCCCTAGACTTTTTATGTCTTGCTTTTTTTGTATGAAAAAATGCCTAAATAACTCTGCATGGTGAGAGGCTTTTGAGGAAAATATGTTAGAATAAAAATAAGAGCAAAAGAAAGGAGAAAGTAAACAAAATGATAAGAAAAGAAAAAGGAATAACATTAATATCATTAATAGTAACAATAATAATATTACTATTATTAGTATTAGTCACAATGGGAACATTTGATGGAAATGGGATAATAGACAATACAGAAACAGTAGCAGAGCAAAGTAGAATAAATGAAAAAAAGGAAGAAATAGAATTAGCAATAGTAGGTAAAATGTCAAAAGGAGATAGAGATGTAACAATAGAAACAGTAATAGAAGAACTAGAAAAGAAAGGAATAATAAATGAAGGAGATAGTGATGCAGTAACAGGTCAAGTAAAGACTCAGCCAGATGGATATATATATGAAATACAGGAAAAACCAAATGGAGATTGGGAAGTAACATATATTGGTAAAGGCGAAATAGAAAAGGCAGAATTGGTGATAACAGCGATACCTAATACAGTTGGAGTAGCAAATCAAGTAACCATAGTAGTAACAGCAAAGGCAGAAAGTGGTATAATCATGTATACAGATGCAGGGGGAGAAAACAAAACATACAGTAGTGGAACGACTGAAATAAGCGAAACTTATGATGTAGTAGCAAATGGAACATATACATTTGAAGCATTAAATAGTAATGGAATAAGTAAGACAGCGACAATAGAAATAAATAATATAATAGAAGAAGAAATTCAAATGTCAGCAAGTATAAATACAGAAGATGAAACT
The DNA here is from genome assembly GCA_964468015.1 of uncultured Clostridium sp. Taxonomy (GTDB): domain Bacteria; phylum Bacillota; class Clostridia; order TANB77; family CAG-508; genus UMGS1864. Next base: position 5,683 of record CAYXUA010000027.1, read on the forward strand.
GCAATAGTAACAGTAATATGGCCAGCAGGAAGTGAAAAAGGAATAAAAGAAATAAGCATAGATGGAGGAGAAACGTGGAAGAGTTACGTAGGAAGTTCACATGAAATAACAGTAAAAGAGAACTGTACGGTGAAGGCAAGAGTAAGAGGAATAGCTGGAGAAATAAAGAGTGCAAGTTTAACTGTTGTAGTTGAGAAAGAAATAGGAGTATATGGAACATTATATAAAATAAGTGATGGAGAATATCATTTAATCTTTAATTCAAAAGGGAAAATAGCAGAAGGATATACAAAAGAACAGAAGGTAAGTCAAACTGATAATATTGTAAAAGGATGGACTAATAGTAATTATAAAAATCAACCTTGGGCAGACTATAAGAACCTAATAAGTAGAGTATCAATAGAAGATGAGATAAAGCCAAAAAGTATGGGCTGGTTCTTCTATGAATTATCATTAATAGAAGAGATAGAAAATGTGAGCAATATAAATACCGATGAAGTAACAAATATGAACTGGATGTGTTATGGTTGCACAAATTTAAAAACATTAGATTTAAGTAGTTTTAATACTGGAAAAGTAAAATATATGAGAAGTATGTTTGAGGGTTGTATAAATATAAATAATTTAGATTTTTCTAGTTTCAATACAATGAATGTTACTATGATGAGTAATATGTTCGATGGATGTAGTAGTTTAACAAGCTTAGATTTAACAAGCTTCAATACTGAAAAAGTAACAACAATGCGTATGATGTTTAATGGATGTAGTAGTTTGACTAGTCTAAAAGTTCATACATTTAATACTGCCAATGTTACTGATATGGTGCAAATGTTCACTAAATGTTCAATGCTATCAGAGTTAGATTTAACATCTTTTAATACAATTAATGTAAAAGATATGTATTATATGTTTGGAAATTGTAAAGCTCTAACTACATTGGATTTAGGTAGTTTTAATACTGAAAAAGTAGAAAATATGAAATATATGTTTGATAGTTGTAGTAGTTTAACTACGATATATGTAGGAGATGAATGGACAACAGAGGCAGTAATGGAAGGCTCTTCAGTATTCGATGGTTGTAAGACTTTAAGCGGAGCTATATCATATGATTCTAGTAAAATAGATATAACATATGCAAATTATACTACAGGATATTTGACTTACAAAGCAAGTGAATAAATAAAGAACTTCTTATGACTTTTATAGTCATAGGAAGTTTTTTTATAAACTAAAAAATACCAAAATTTTTCCGCTCTCATTTGTTTACAACAAATGACATATATGATATAATCAAATTCAAAATGAGGTGAAAGAATGAATCAGATTTTATATGTGCAGAAGGAAAAGAAAAAAGGAAGCACAGTCGAGATAAATAAAATTGTTATGTTCTTTTCTATTGCAATTATTGTTTTTGGACTAGTTATGCTGGGTGAGGGCGTATATGGTTCATATAAAAATGGAGAGATGAGAGAGGTTATTGAAAATACTACTCCAACTATTGCTTTGGATAGAGAGGGGCAGCAGCTAAAAATAAGTGTATCTCATATAAGAGAATTGCAAAGTTTAACATATAATTGGAACAATGATGAAGATACAGTTATGGAAATAGATGTTACAAGCAAGACGTCACTTGTCCAAAGAATTGAATTACCAGCAGGAGAAAATGAATTTAACATCACCGCAATTGATGTAAATGGTAAAACAACTAATCTAACAAAAGAATTCTATATGGAAACTGGAAGGGATATAACAAAACCAGTAATAGATATATCTGTAGTCGGAAATTATATAAAAGTAGTAGCAACAGATGAAACAGCTTTATCATATTTAACATATAGATGGAACGAAGATGAAGAAACTACAATACAAGCTGATGTAACAAATAGTGGAAAAATTGAAATGAATGTGGAAATCTTGAGAGGAAAGAACACAATTACGATAATTGCAGTGGACTCTAGTAATAATGCAATATCAAGAGAGGCAACTTTTGAAGGAAGAGTAAAACCAACAATAGAAGTATGGGCAGATGGAAATCAATTACACATTGTAGGTAAACATGATACTGGTGTTAAACAAATTGATTACACAATAAATGGACAAACATATAGTGTACAAAGTCCGGTAGGAACAGAAATGACAGCAGTTCAAACATTATCATCAGGTTACAACAGAGTATCAATAACAGTATATAGCGTAGAAGAAACACAAGAGACATTTGAGGGTGAATGTACAATTAACCAATAGAATAGGGAGATAATATATGAAACAAGATATTTATATTATTGATGATAAGAATAAGCTAATAGAAACACTAAGGGAACTTTTTAAAGAAGAGAAAAGATATAAATTTAAAAGTATAAAAACAAATGAGTTAGAGGTTGCTTTAAGGAATATACCCGGACTGATAATAATTGATGAGGATGGAATAGAATCAGATGTAATTGCATTATGTGAGCAAATAAGGAATAATGAAGACAATAGCATAACACCTATTATAGTATGTTCATCTAATAAAACAAGAGAACATAAAATTGCAGTATTACAAAAGGCTGTACAATATTATATTGAAAATCCTTTAGACAAGGAGTGTATGTATTATACAATCAACAATCTCATAAGACTAATGCATAATAATAGAAGAGTGAGCCCATTAACTGGATTACCAGGAAATGTTCAGATACAGGCGGAATTAAAGAAGAGATTATTCAACGATGAAAAATTTGCAGTATTGTATTTAGACCTAGACAATTTTAAAGCATATAATGATACTTATGGTTTCCTAAAAGGAGATGAAATAATAAAATTTACAGCAAAGACGATACTAAGAAATGTACACAATGGAGAATATACAAATAGTTTCGTAGGACATATAGGTGGAGATGATTTTGTAGCAATAGTAGATGGAGATGAAAACTACGAAGAAATTTGCCAAAATATTATAATTGAATTTGATACAAAAGTTCTAGATTATTTTAATGAAGTAGATAAAGAAAGAGGATATGTAGAAGTACCAAACAGAAGAAATATAATAGAACAATTTCCACTTACATCAATTTCAATAGGAGTAGTTGTTGTACATAAAGGAAGATTCAAAAACACTTTGGAAATAGGAGAAGTAGGAGCACAGGTAAAACACTTATCAAAAATAACACCTGGTAGTGCATATGTAATTGATAAAAGAAAATAAAATAGTCTATAAAAAGCCATTTAGGTCATTTTGAGCATAAATGGCTTTTCACATTTTCACAAATTTCGACATATCATATATAAGGATATGGCATGAAGAGGTGAAAATATGAATCTGAAGAAAGGATACATTGTTGCAAGGAAATCTTATGGAAAAGATGTAATATTTGTAATTGACAAGATAATAAAAAGAAAGAATAATACTGATTATGCAATTTTGAAGGGTTTAACCATTAGAATAAAGGCTGATGCTCCGGTTGATGATTTGGAAATAGTAAGTAAAGAAGAGATAGATAATAGTTTAAGAATATTAGAAGAAACTATTAGAAAAAGGGCAGAGAGTAGAAATAATATAGAGAAAAAACAGCTCAGTTTAGCAAAAGTAAAGGATTTAAAAAGGTATAGAGAGATAATATACACAGGAAAAATTCTTCATCTAGATGGGGATAGAAAGTACATGGAAAAGTCTATAAAATATTATAAACAGCTAGGATTAAATGCTATTGTAAGAAATATACCAGAAAATAAACAACCCATAGTAATAAGAAGATTACTGGAAAGATATAGACCAGATATTTTAGTGGTAACTGGACATGATTCAATGATAAAAGATAGAGCCGAATATAATAATATATATAACTATAGGAATTCAAGATATTTTATAAAAACTGTAAATGAAGCAAGGAGATGGCAACCAGATATGAATAAATTAGTAATATTTGCAGGTGCATGTCAAAGTTATTTTGAAGCAATAATTATGGCAGGTGCAAATTTTGCTTCTTCGCCTGGAAGAATTCTAATTGATTTTGTGGACCCCCTCATAGTTGCAGAAAAAGTTGCTACTACAGATAAGAATAAATTTGTAACGATTGGTCAGATTGTAAAGGAACTTAGAGAAGGTGAAGCAAGCGTGGGAGGCACTTCTGCCAAGGGAAAAATGGAAAAAGTGATAGTGAAATAATGAATTATTACAGCGATGTAATAATTTTGTAACACAAATGTAATATTAGCTAAACAAAATCACGAAGAGCTAGAGCGACAAGCAAGACAACAAACCAACATAAAATTACCTTTTTGACATTTTATACTATAAATGATATAATTTGCCTATCATAATTGGAGAAGGTGATTTAATGATTTGTAAAAACGATATTACAACTTTAAAGTCGAACATAGGAGAAATGATAGGGCAAAAAATAATTGTTAAAGGATCACTAGGAAGAAATAAACCATTTGAAAAAGAGGCTACAGTTGAATCTGCATACTCAAACATATTTATTGTAAAATATGATGAAAACGAAAGAAATGTATCATACACATATACAGATGTATTAACAAGAAATGTTGAGGTTCAAGTATATGATGGAGAAAATTATTCCCCATTAATACCACCGGTTGACCCAAAACTACTTGGTAAAAAACATAAATATATGAATTAAAATTCCTATTTATAGGAATTTTTTTTTTGCTCCTTAATATACATGTAATAATGAATTTTAAGGAGGGTTACAAAATGGTTGTAGAAACTAAAAAAGAAAATTTATGTATAAATCAAATAATAGCAAAAAAATCACAAGATGTAACAATTGAGGGAGATGCTATAATTCCAGACATTAAGCCAGATATACTAAATGCCATAAACACAAATGGGACAGTATGTGTATATAAAAAAGAAATAATGGATGGAAAAGTAAGATTAGATGGAAGTATTAATTTATACATAATGTATTTGCCAGACAATGAAACGGATACAGTAAGAAGTTTAAATACAAGTCTTGATTTTACTCAAATAATAGATATTGAGGAAGCAAGAGAAGATATGACTTTAGAAGATGAGGTAACAATAAGGGGAATAGAATGTAAAGTATTAAATGGAAGAAAAGTAAGTATTAAGGCAAATACTAATATAATGGTGAAAATCTATTCAAATGAAAATATGGAGATAATAAGCCAAGTCGAAAACATGCCAGATATACAGATGTTAAATAATAGAGTAGAAGTAAATTCATTGCTAGGTACAGGCAGGACAAAAATATATGCAAAAGAAAATGTAACAATAGAAAATATTGATGAAGTAGCAGAAATAATGAAATTAGATTTAAAACTAGCAAATAAAGATATAAAAATAAGCTATAACAAAGTTCTGGCAAAGGCAGATTTAGATGTGAAAATAATGTATTTAACAGAAGATAATCGAATAAATATAGCTCAAAGTCAAATTCCTGTAATGGGCTTTGTAGATATAGCAAATGTAAGTGAAGAAGATGTATGTGATACAAATTATAGTATAAAAAATATTCTAGTAAAACCAAATAATAATGAAACACACGGAATATATGTTGAAGTCCAAATAGAATTAACATGTTCAGCATATGAGAGAAGGGAAATAAATATAATACAAGATTTATATAGTCCCAATGAAGAAGTGAGATTTGCTCAAAGGGAACTTAACGCAATGACAAACAAGCAAAATAAAAGGGACATATTACAAATAAAAGAACAGGTGCAAATACCAGAAATAATAGGACATAGACTTTATGATGTTGAAATTAGACCAAATATAGTAGAGGAAAATATATTAAATGATAAAGTTGTATATGATGGAAATTTACAATTGAAATTTATATATGAAGCAGATAATACAGCAATGATAGATATTAAGACTATAGAGTTAAACTTTAATTTTAGTACAGAAATAAAAGGGGTAAATAAAAGAAGTGAGGTAAGTACTAATATAAATGTTTCATCACAAGATTTTATAATAGGTCAAAATGGAAACATAGATTGCAATATAAATTTAGAGTTTGAAATAAATGTATCAATGACAACAGGAATAAATATTATTGAAAATTTAAATGTCGAAGAGCTTCAAGAAGAAAATGGTTATAGTATGATAATATATTTTGTAAAACAAGGGGATACTTTGTGGAATATTGCTAAAAGATTCAAGAGTACAGTTGAAGATATTGCTAGAGTAAATGGTATAGAAGATGTAAATAGAATAAGAGTTGGAGAGCAATTGTTTATACCAAAATATACAAATAGAAAATCAGCGTAAATGGATAAAATATATTCAAGACCAAGAATAAAAATTCCCAAAATTCAAATGTTTTACAATAGGAATCAAAACAAAAGAAAGAAGAAAGCTACTTTTATAATAATAGTAATTCTTATTGTAACACTTATTGGAAAATTAACATTAGAGTATATAACACCAATGTTTGAAGAAATGTGCTATTTGAGGGCAAGGTTAATTGCTGCTCAAATAGTAAATAAAAAAACGAAAGAATCTATAGAAAATATAGATTACAATGACTTGATAACAATAGTAAGAGACAATAATGGAAGTATAACAATGGTAAAGGCAAATGTAATATCTATAAATAGAATATCAGCAGAACTTACAATAGATATACAAGAGGCACTAGAGAATAAAGAGCAGACTTTAATAAAAATACCACTTGGAAGTATATTTGGAAATCAAATATTATCGAACTTTGGTCCACAAATACCAATAAGAATAAATCCAGCAGGAGTAGTAACAACAGACTTTAAAAGCGAATTCATAGAAGCGGGAATAAACCAGACGATACATAGAATATACCTATATACAGTATGTAAAGTGAATATTGTAACTCCAATAAAAACAATAACCAACGAAATAACCAACGAAGTAATGGTAGCAGAAACAGTAATAGTAGGTCCAGTACCAGAAAGCTACTATAATCTGGAAGGAATACAAAGCAATGATGTGCTAGAAGTGGTAAATTAAGAAGTGCTAAAGAGGACAAAGTTAAATGACACATAAAAAATGTCTCATTTAACTTTGTCCTCTTTAACTCAATCATTATTCAGTTTTCAACAAACCACGAATAATGATATTTTGATATTCTTCATATAATTCTTGAACGTTCAGGATTTCTCCTGATTGAGCTTTGTAAACAAGACTAGAGCTTGTAAGTCCGAAGATGGTAGAGGCCAGTACAGCGGCATTGCCTTGTGGGATTTCGCCTTTTTCCATTCCTTCTTTTATAATATCTTTAACAGTTCTAATATAATCTAAAACGTATGATTTACAAGCAACATTACGAGATTCATATCCCCAGAATTGGCTTAAGATAATTGTTATGATATTTTCATATTTAGCAATAACTTTAAGTTCTATTAGAATAATTGCTTTAAGTTTATCTATAGAGCTCTCAAATTTAGAAGTTTTGATTTCAATGCTATTTTTTAAAAGCTTCATTCCTTCTTCAACAAGAAAATTAAAAATTTCTTCTTTGCTAGAGAAATGGTAATACAAAGTACCTTTGGCTACGCCTACAGTAGCAGTGATTTCTTCTATACTTGTAGCATCATATCCCTTTTCTGCAAAAAGCTTCATTGAAGTTTCAAAAATTTTTCTTTTAGTTTTATTCATTAATTCACCTCAATATATAATTTTATATTATGTATTATAT
>CAYXUA010000028.1:0-12868 GCA_964468015.1 uncultured Clostridium sp.
ATTATATATCTTGTTAGTAGGAAATACATAATTAACATATAGCTTAAAATCTTCTATATCTGGATATATATTATTCCTGCACTCTTTGCTTAATAAATTATATGCAGCTTCATAATTTTTATTATTGCAATTTTCCACAAATTCTCCAATTAATTCACTTATTGGGTCTCGTAATTTCTCTGGCACATCACCATTCCCCATAACAGATTCATGTGGCTTATAATTTGTATCTATTTCAAAATTTTCCTCATCCATTTTGCCCACAAAATAATTTATTATAAGAACTATTACCCAAATTACTAATACTATTACTATCTTTCGGCCATGTTTTTTAAAAAAGTCTATTACATTTCTTCTTAATTCTAATAACAAGTATTTCACCTCTTATTCTGAAACCTGGAATGATAATACAAATTCTCCAAATGTATTTTCATATATTACAAATTTTTGTTCAACATAGGTTTCAATTACATCTGCTAATGCATCATAAATATAAACGGTTAGAATATAATAAGTTCCTTGTCTGTCAATGTCTTCATATTGAATTCCCAAATATTGAGGGTATGCTTTTTTCGCATATTCTTCAAATTGTGTTTGCTCTGGAAAATAGTTTTGTTTAAATTCCGGATATAAATATGAATATGCTTTCTCATAATCCTCTAAATCTATACATCTCATATATTCTGAGAAATATTCATAAATTCTATCTGCCTCACTCATGCTTTTTAATTCTAGAAGTCTTTCTTCCTCAGTTTGCTGCTTTACCTCTTCTTCCTCTTCTACCTCATTTTCCTCTTCTATCTTCTTATTTTTTTCATATTCTGCTATTATTTCATTATTATGGAATGTCGGTTCTAATATTTTATTCATGTATAAATATATTGAAATTGCTGTTAACATTAATGCTACTACAAACAATAATATTGTTGTTTTATCAAAATTTCTCATTTACATTGCACCTCCAGTTACTGAATCAAAAATTACCATTGGAGATGTTAATATACTATTTGACACATATATTCTGAAATATAATTTGCAAGTTTGATAGTTTATACATATTTCAAAACTATCGTATTCATCTGTTTCTTCATAAGTATTTTCTACAAAGTTTGAATTTATATATTCACTTTCTTCTATATTGCAATCTTTAATATTAGTTGCTAATTTAGATAATTGCTCTATATTGGTTATTCCTAAGTATACCAGCATTTTGTTTTGATTATTTTCCAAATATTGCTTTAACATAGTTACTCCCAAATCTTGTATTTCACTTTGCACAATTGGTAGATTTGTATGTACTAAATCATATAATTTCTCATACATATAATTAAAATCTACATTTCCATTATATTTTTCCTCTATACTGTCCCTATTTTCAGGATATATCCTTATTTTTAATGCTGCTTCCAATTCAGGATTTTTCCCCTCCATAGAGATTTTATATTCTTCATATGTATACTCGTGAATAGGGTCTACAAAGAATGTCATAAATGTTATTAAAACTATATTTATTGTTATTACAACTACTAATATTCCTTTCATTTTAACCCTCTTTTCTTCTATAAATTGTCTTTTACACTTATACTATTTTTAGATTCATCTTGTAATTTTATTTTTATATCAGTATTTTTTACAGTTTGTGCAATTGGTGTATTCTTGCTCACTTGTGCTCCTTTTTCTATTCCAGTATCCATACTTACTCCACTCATAATTAATGTCTTTCCTTTTAAGCTAGATGGAGATGTTATTTTTATTTGTACAGCATTTTCAGAAATCTCTTCTACTGTTCCTGCAACAATTGATTGTACCTTAGTTCCTTCACTCATTTCACTTGTTTTTATTATTGCATCATTACCACTGTATAGTACAGAAGCTGTTTTTCCACCTAGTAATCCATCTAATTTATTTATGTATGTCTCATCTGTAGTCGAACTAGTTGAACTTGAGCTTGAGCTAGATGAACTACTTCCACTAGATGAACTACTTGAACCAGAACTTGTATCTATTACTTTTCCATCTGATGATAATATTTTTGAGTCTTTAAATTTGAAACCTTTAGTTTCTAAGTATTCTTTTAAATCTCTAACTATATATTTAGCATCATCACTTTTTTGTTCTGCTTTTTCTAACATTGTCATTACTATTTGCATGTCCATACTTGTTGCATCTATTTTTGATTTATTAGAACTATCTAATAAATCACTTTCAGTTGATTTCAATGGTTCACTTGAAGTTCCATTCATCTTTGTCCATGTCTCATTTGTAAATAATTCATCAAATTTCTCATTTACATCGCTCTTTTTAGGCTCTGCTACTTGGTATATTTCCCCTGATGAATATGTATATACGTCGAACTTATTATATTTACTTTGTTTTGGAGCAACATTTGTTTTCACATATGCATCATCTTCACTTGCTTTTTCTAGGTCTTTAAATGTTAAATCCTTATACCAATGATTTTCTACATTCACAATGTATGGAGTATATTTCTCTTTCGTATGTTCTTCTTGATATGCCTTTGCCTCTTCTACTTCTTTTAATGTAACACCAGCTACTTCTTGTCCTTTATTTACAGCATCTTGATATGTATATACAGTCTTTTTTGCTGCTGCATTATATTGTTGATAATAGTTCCACCAAATTTGTATTTGCTGATTTATATATGTCTTTGTTTCATCTAAGTCCATACCATTATATTTAAGTCTAACAACTTCTACAGATTTAAACAATCTTATATTTACTTTAGCATCAAATTCAGGTCTTGTCGCAATAGCATCTGCAAATTTTGGTGCCATAGTTCCCAAATGTAATGCTAATAGGAATTCCACTGGCTTTCCGTATCTTCCTACCCATCCCTCTAAATTATATACACATTTTGTTTCTGTTGTTTTCCTTTGGTTATTAACCATTTTTGTTTCTATTAGTGTAATAGTCATTTTTTTAGTCGCTCTATCTACTTCAACTTTTCTATTTAGCTCAACTGGTGTTCCTCCTCTACCATTGCTCTCTCCATTTGCAACTTGGTCATAAGGTATTTTTTCTCCATCTATTACAATTTCAGTAACTGCATCTATGTCATTTGACACATTTAGCATACCAATGCTTGATGAAGCAGCATCATTTCCTTGTATAAAGCCTTTTGCCCCATTATATAAACTTCTTATAGATATAGTGGAAAGCATATATGTTCTATTTTCAGCAGCTAAGTAGTCGCTTATTATTGAGCTAGATATCTTTGTTATTTCTCCTTGTTCATTCTTCTCTAACATATTTACTTCTGTAGAATCCACAAACCCATAACCAATCAGGTCATATCCCATATTCTGAATATAATTTGCTACATCTAATACTTGCTGGTCAGTAATCGCTGCATAGTCTTCTCCCATTACTACTTCTGTTAATAAATTAGCAAAAGCTGAGAAAAACTCATCTGCTAATCTTACAATCTGACCTCTCAAAATGTCAGGCCCTGAAAAAATATATACAATTATAGTTAATAGTAAAATAATAGTTAATATAACACCTATAATTGCTGCGATATATGGCAAAGCTGCAATTATTGCTCTTTTGCTCAATTTTGTTCCTATTTTTAGAGCATTGCTCCCAACTTTTTTAGTCGCATTATATGCCATTTTAGCGGATTCTTTTTTTTGTCTTCTAGATTGATGTGAAGTTTCACTGTCCGATGTATACATTTCTTCAAAATTATCTTCATTATTTGCCATATTTATCACCTACCTTATATTCCAAAAGGAGATAATGGTATGGGGCAAATTCTACCATACTCATTATCCCCTTTTAGATTAGTCTACTGGTTCAATTTCTTTATTTATTACTTTTTCCATTGTTTCTATTACTTTTTCATTTGGATCTTCATCTAAATAAGTATTTGCATATAAATCTCTAGTAGCATGTAATGATTTTACAAAGTTCTGTTCCGGTTTATTTTTTATATTTGATACCTCTTCAGAAGTCATATTTAAATAATCCCTTGTTTTTTGTATATCTTGATTAGAGTTATATTCAGAACCATTCTTATATTTACTAAAATCACTTGCAAGTCTTCTATCATTATCTCTTATATCTATATCTTTCAAGTAATTTTCCCATTTTTGTTTCTTTTCTGCCATTAGATTTTCAGATTTAGCTTCTATTGCCTCTTGAGCTTTTTTACCTACACCTACAGCACCTATTGTTTCTGCTAAATCAGCTCCTCCAACACCTGCTAAACTTCCTCCTATTACAGCTCCTGCCATTCCACTATGAATTTGCTTGTCACTAATGAAATTATAACCTGCTTTTGCAGCTCCCCATGCTTTCTCTGCCATACTTTTTTCTTCTGGTACTTTTCCCAATTGTCCATACACTTGATTTCTTTTTGGCTCTTCTGGTGGAAGTTTTCCTAATATTCCTGGTACTCTATTAACTTGTTGTTTATTAACTTCGTCATTTCCCATCAAAGCATCATAATCAGTTGCCTGAGCTCTAGCTAGTTGCTGTTGTTTAGATAGCATTGATTCTTGAGTCAATCCTGATACTTTTGCTTGTTTGTCCTCATTGCCCATTAAAGCATCATAATCAGATACATGTGCAGAACCACCACTTAATGCTTCACTTAAATTTGCTGAACTAGCATTTGATGAAACCGTTGCTAATGCTGCAGCAGTACTTACTACACCATTAGCAGGAGTTACTGCTGCCATGTTATTTGTCGCTGCCATTGATGCCACTCTTGAACTTGTTCCTACATTTGGAGAAGGATTTGAACCTTTTACATTAGTAGGAGCTGATGGCTTCTTTATATTAAGTTTTCCATAAGCATGTGATAATACAGCTGCTGTTGCCATAGCATTTCCTGTAGAATCTGAATCTATTCCAAATATCTTCTTTATTATTTTCTCTGATTGTAGTATAAAGAACATTGTTAATACTACTAATACTGTTGCTGCAAGTGTTCCTGAATGATGTAATAAATTCATTGCTACTGAAGTAAATGCTAAATATATCAAACAGTGAAATGGTTGTATAAAAACATTATGTAAAAATTCTTTAAGCCATGCTGAAAAAGCTTGTGCCTTTCCATCTCCTAATTTATCTATCGAATATGTTATTGTAATTACTGGAGATATAAGTATTAAAAAGGCTATTGTTATCATACGCTTTATATACATTATTAAAAATACAAAAGTTAATGCCACAACACATACATATAATATTGCTGAACTCCAACCTATTGTAAATTGCACATGAAAACTCTTTACAATCATTTGGGTCAAATAATTTCCAAAGAAACTACCATCATCTGACAATGCACTACTTTGTACACTTCCCAATATATTTACAAATGTATTATTTATATTTAAAGCAAATAGTATTATATAATGCAGTAAAAATACCAGTGCTAAACTTACTACCCAGTTCATTAACATCTTTTTATATTCAGCTTTTTCTGATGCTACAGATGACATAGCCATTCTTATTCCGATATATATCAATACTGCTAATAATATAATAATTGCTATTGTTCTTAATGTCATATACCATCTTGCTACACTTTGTTTCAACAATTTTATAGGATTGTTATCTCCTGAAAGCGAGGCATTGGTTGAACCGAATGTATCCATATTAAAGAAATTAATATCCGTAATAGCTAATTTATTAAACAATATATCTTCTGGAGATACCATTGTTATTGATTCTGTAGAACCTGCACTTTCTCCTACTACTGTTGCTAAGAATTGACATACGCCCCCAATTATAATAACTTTAAATCTCTCAAAATAAGTTAAAATTCCTACTATACCATCTAGTACCAATAATCCTGCATCACCCAAGTCCATTTTAGCTGCAACTGCCATTTCTTGGTCAAGTCCACTTGAATCTTCTACTATACTCGCCATATTATCTTGCGTTCCAGTAGGGGTTTGAGTTTGAGTTGTACCTGAACCATAAGAAGTTCCATTATTAGATGCTATAGTTAGTACTGGTTCTGCATAGAAGTCAGAACTTGCCATAACAACATTTGTACCTATGAAATTAAACATTAGCATACTAACAATTATTAATATTAGTAGCTTATTCATTCTTCTTTTTAACATATTAAACCTCATTTTTAAGTCTATTAATCTGTCTTTTCTAATTTAAATAATTTATTGAATATATCTTCTGCTTTCAATATTCCCATAAAGAATACTATTGCTATCATTGGTGCTTTTGTTGCTATTGCAGATGCTGAATATATGAATATCATATATATAAAGGCATGTACAGGTTGCATAAACGCATTACTTATAAACATCTTTTTCCATGCTTCAAATGCCTGTGCCTTTCCATCTCCTGCTTTATCTATTGCATATGTAACTGTTATCAATGGTGCTATCATTACTAAAAAGCCCATCGTTAATAACCTTTTAAAATATTTTATAAAGAAGTAAATTTCATACCCTACTATTATAACATAAGTTAGCGCATAAATCAAAACTGTCCAAGCACTTTCTGTCTCATCAAATATATTTATAGATTTTTCTATAATTTCTGTTTCAAAATTCCTTCCTGCTACCGATTCAGGTATTAATGTAAGTAACCAATTTACTACTTTTAGAATTATTACTATTCCATAATGTAATAAGAATAATAACGCAAATCCTATCAACCAGTTTTTTAACATTTTTCTATAATTTGATTTGTTCTCAGGATTTGTTGCCATTGCCATTCTTATTCCTATATATATTAGTACCACTATACTAAGCACTTGCGCTATTATAAAACATGTCTGGTACCAAGATGCTACAGAAGACTTTAATTTTGAATTTGGTTCTGAACCATCTGTTGTTACATCGAAAAAGTCTACATTAAATAATGGTACTTTTCCAAATACAGCATCCTGTATAGTGAACCAGTTTATTTTAGAATCATCTATCCAATTTTCATAAGTTGCATTAGCAGCGGGATTGCCCTCTACATATTCTTCATTTTCTGGAGTCGCTACCATTATCATAACAAATTGCAAAGCATATGGTATTGCACAAAACATTTTTATTAATATTTTTACCGCCATGCTTGCCATATCTGCTGCTTCCCCTAGAGCCCATTTACCAATTCCTAATATAGTTCCATCTTCATCCTGATTTATTGTTGTTGGTGTTTCAAGTACATTAAAAGCATCTTGCTTATAACTTTCTCCTGCTACTTTATTATATCCTTCTAATGAAGTTTGCTGGCTGCTCTGATTTGTTGTTGTAACTTGATTTGTCGCAAATGTCTTATACATGTAATTTGGAAGGAGTGCGTTCATTATTATAAGTATTATTGTAATTGATAATATTAATTTCTTTTCCATTTCACACACCTTCCATTAAATTTTACTATGTTTTCTATTCCTTTAATTTGTTTAAGTTTGTCTCTATAAATTCAAACTCCTTCTTCGTTGGTTTTATTGTTATTATTGCTGTGTCCTCACCTACTTTTAGTAGTCCCTCACCTCTACTGCAAGTAGTTAGGAAGTATGCTTCTCCTTCACTTAGCTTAAATACTTCTTTTATGTAATCAATTTCAGATTTATCCTGTGCTAAGAATAGCTTTGTATCTGAAGATGTAAGTACTGCTTGTACCTCTGCTTTTTCATAGAAATCTTGGAATTTTTGTGATATAACTGCTAGTGAAACATTTCTTTTTCTAGCACGTCTTGCCATTGTATTCAAGAAATCTACAGCCTCTGGGTATGGAAGTAACATCCACGCCTCATCTACTAGCACTCTTTTTTTTGCAGCTTTACTTTTATCCTCGCTGTTTTTCTTTACATATTTTTCCCATATCCATGATAATAATATTTGTTGCGCAAGTGGTCTTGCAAACCTTTCTTCTAGTCCAGATATATCTAGGTTTATAAATGGTATTCCATCTAATAAATCGAATGTTGATTGTCCATCGAAATATGCCATTTGCCCATCATATTCTCTTACATATTGCTTCATAACTTTTATTAAATAACTGTAATGGAATCTATAATCTGGGTTATCATTTTTCTTCGCATTTTCTACTAATTTCTTATACCATGAACCTATTGTTGGCATTTCCTTTTTAGTTTTTCCTAAGAAGTTTCTATTTACAATTGGTCCTTCATTTACATATAAGCTTTCTATATTGTTTGTAATTCCATGTGCTGCATATTCTTCTGCTACTGATTCTGCTATTATTTGTTTTGTAAGCTCATTTACCTCTTGACTTCTTGTACTACCTCTTGCCATTGTTAGTAATGCTTGTGTTACGTCCTCTACTTTATTTTCAACATTCAGCATTACCCTTTCTTTTCCTGTTATTTCATCTTTTACTATTTCTGGCTCTATATCAAATAAGTTAATTACCGTTTTTGAATTTGGGCTTATTGTTACATTTATTCCACCTAGAGCTTCTGCAACTACTCCATATTCACCTTCAGCATCTAGCGCTAAACTTTCAATTCCCATTAAAACTGATGAACGAGCTGTTAATACTTTTATTGTAACACCTTTACCAGCACCAGACTTACCAAATACAACCATGTTATAATTTGTAAGAGTTGGGCTAAAGTTATCAAATAATATTGGTAAACCAGTTTGCCTGTTAAAAGCTATTGGAATTCCTTTGTCATGTCCTACTTCTGATGTAAAGAATGGGAATACTGTTGCCATTGAGCTTCTGTCAAATGTATGCATTTTCTTTATTTTATTATCACAGTATGGCATATTTGACCTAAAGGCTTCATCTTGTATCGCCCATGCTGGTTTTACTCCAATCAAGGTTTTTGACATTTCAGAAGATAGAAGCTCTGTATATTTATCTAATTCATCTAAACTATAAGCAAATAATGTACAAATAATTGATGCTTCGAATAATTTATTAAACCCTGCTGCTATCTCATCTCTTAGTGCTTCTGCCTCTGCTCTTTTTTGTGCCATTATTCTTTCTCTGTTGATATCACCTCTATCTAAGGCAACTATTCTTTCAGACTCTAACTCATTTATTTTTCTATTCAAATCTGTTTGTGAAGTACTTTCGCTTATTGGGTTAATAAACACAGAAACATTTATATCTCCAAATGTATACATACTTCTTAAAAATTCTGGGAAGGTACACATTCTTGGTATTGTTGTAACCAACATACTTCTTGCATATCTTGTAGTGCTTGAAGTTATCTCCAAGTGATTTGTGTGGCTTGCATCAACACCCGCTGGTGCAATTAAATCCTTTATATTTTTTACATTTTTATTTATAAAGCTTTCATTACTAAAATCTGACTTTACAATTTGTTCTGGCTTATTTTTATTTCTTTTGTCTTTTCCCATTATTTTTCCTCCTCAAATATTATAGGTTAACTTACCTTTGTGTCTTCACTTGCTTCTGTTTTCTTTTTTCTTCCCCTTTTCTTCTTTGGTGCTTCCTCTATTTCTTCTTCCTCTACTGGTTTACTTGAGTCCTCACCTTTTACTTCTTTTTTTACTCTTTCATATAAATCTTCATCCATTTGAGCTTTGTATTCTTCTACAAGTTGTAATGCTTTTTCTTTTACTTTCTCTTTTCTCTTAGCTTTGTCTTTCAACTCTTGTTCTCTCTTTTGGTCTGCTTTCATTATACTTTCTGTTGCTAAATCTACTGCTTCTAGAGTTATTTGTTCTTCTAGTCTTTCTTGTTTCTTTTGTAATACATCCTTAGCTGTATTGTATAAAGAATCATATTGTGCATCTAAAGCTTTTGATAATTGTAATAGCTCTGAATCATCTCTGTTGTATGCAATATATAATAATTCAGCTAGTTCTTCTGAATTTAGTATCTTTCCTGTTACTTCTGAAGCTGCAAGTGAACGCATTACAGATTGGCTTCTCGTAAATAATTCTTGGAAGCACATATCATCAATTTCTTCTTTCGAATAATTTGCAAGTGAACCATTTTCATTTGCATAATATGAAACTATTACATAAGTTTTTTGTTGCAATACATTTTTATTCAAACTCATTCTTCCGATATATTCTGCTATGTCTGCTCCATATTCAAGTACATTTATTTTTCTTTTCTCTTCATATTTCAATTTTTCTACTAAATTCATATTTCCTTTTGCTTTTGCATCTCTCATTTTAGCTTGAATTTGTTCAACATCAGTTTTTAAATCCTTAACTTTGTCTTTGTATCCATCTATAATATCCTTTAAATTTAAACTTCTTGTTTGAACATATAATTGTATTGGAAATCTTAGTGTATTTAAAAATTGCACAAATCCTTGCTCAACTGCAATTTTTTCTTCTTCTGACATAAGGTCATAGTTTACACCTTGGCATTGTAATACCATTATGTATTGTGCTCTATTTTTTCTTATTATCATGTTGTCTTTTATTTCATCAAATTCCATAAATTTCGTAATAGCTTCTTTTGGTAATCCACCAGCAACATTTGATGAATAATCTGAAGATTTATCTCCACTTTTCATTTCTGCTTTTTTATTATTTTTATTTCTATATGCAACCGCAAAATATATTAATACTAAGGCAAATATAACAAATACCAATAATACTAAAATTATATTAAGTATATTTATAACATCCATTTACTCTTCTTCCTCCTTTGTATATGCATAAATTTTTCTATTAGCTCTAAATTTAACATATCTAATTATTATTTCACTTATTGGTTCGCCGCCAACTTTTTTAGTAAATGGCAACCCTGCTATTGTTGGTATTTTACAAGTTCCTACTGCAAAACCTATCAGTGCAAAAGCAGCCATTGTTATTATCCCAACAGTTCCTAAACCTAAAGCTCCAAAAATTAAATAAAATATTAATCCTACTGCTGCTCCTATTGCTGTTGTTATTAATGATTTCACAGAGAATATTATTAATATTCTTGTTTCTCCTCCCAAATCACGAGGGATATAATATGAACCCATTAGATTACCTCCTTAGTATCTTTCTTAGAAAATTCCATTAAAGAAATTATATGCTAATCTCCATATTGAGTACGCTCCGAAAATTACAACACCTGCTACAACTAATCCTATTAATTGTTGTTTTAATTTTCCTTTTTGTTGTGGATCTGCCATCATGTATTTTATTCCCAATATAACAATTCCCCCAAATAGTACAGCAACACCTATAGCTGTTAACATTTGTCCTATTGGAAGAACAGCATCTATTATTTTATCATCTGATATCATTGGGTTGCTTCCTGCACTTGTAAAAGCATCTGCGCCGTCTTTTATCGAATCCCATGTTAATCCACTTGCATTTGAATTAACTGATAAAATTGTAAATAATAAACAAATTATAATAATTCCTATTTTTACATTTTTCTTCATAACCCCTCACCTCATTTACATTTACAAACACTTATAATTAATAATATTATACTTCATTTTTCTTTATATTTCAACATTTTACTTCAATATTATTTACGATTATTCAAATTGTTATATTTTTGTAACATTTTTGTAATATTAAACCTCAAATAAAAGACTCAAACATTATATTTTAATAGAATTACAGTAAAAATGGAGAAAGAAAAAAATAACACAAATATTGAATCATTTGTGCCATTTTTTCTTTCTCCATTTTCATTCTTCATTTAGATATTATTTTATCCATGTTGATATTTTTTCAATGAATTTAAGAATATTTGCCGCTCCAAATATCAGTGCTGCACCTATTAGATATGGTACTGCTCTTGCTTTCAAATCCGCTTTTTGGTCTGGACTTGAAGTTATGTATTTTATTCCAATCACAAGCAACATACCTACTGAAACTAGCATTGCTACTACATAAATAATCCCTATTATTTTTCCACTCATTTCTGTAAGAGCTGTTGTTCCACTTGGATTATTTATATCTTTAAGCTTGTCTACATCTATATCAGCCGCAAAAACAGTAGTAGTCATTGCTATTATAAGCATAATTAATAATATTGATATAACTTTTTTCTTCATTTTTATCACCTACTTTAATAACGAACCAGTAACATTTTCCATTACTGATTTTATTACTTCCAATAATCCCATTGCAGCAAATAATATTACTGCACCTATCGCATAACTTACTGCTGTTTTCTTAAACTCTGCTTTTTCACTTGGAGCCACAATCATATACTTGATTGCTATGTATAATAACATAATTACTGCAATTCCAACTCCTGCAACTTGTATAGCCCCTATTATACTTCTTCCAAAATTTCTAGTTGTATTTGCTGCATCAGTGTTCATATCTATGCTATCTTTAATTTGATCTATCATACTACTAGCTTCTACATTTGTTACAAATACTATTAATAATATTGTGATTAATATAAAAAATATTTTAATAAATCTTTTTTTCATAAAATACTCTCCTTTGTTAGCTGTTAATTCCTATAAAAAATCCTTTTGACCATATATAATAAAGAGTCAAAAGGATTTTATCATGATACCTAAAATTTTATTTTTCCACTATGCACTTAATTCTAAGTCAACTCTAAATCTTGAGACCATTCTTGAATTACTGCTAATATATTAACTGCTGCAAATAGTATTACTGCTGCTACTACGTATATAAGTGCACCTTTTTTAATATCAGCTTTCTCACTTGGAGCTGCCATTAAGTATTTTATAGCAAGTACGATAAGCATAATTACTGCAATACCTGTACCAATAATTTGTACTATACCAATTATATTATTAAATAAATTTGTTATTCCTTCTGCTCCGTCTGTTTCTCCTGCGAAATCATTTAAATTAACATTACTTGCAAGTACTGGCATAGTTAATGCTCCTATTACTAATATAACAAGCATTACTATTGAAGCTATTCTTATTGCCTTGTTCATGATATAATCCTCCTTTTCATTTGACATATTTTTCTTATTATATATTTAC
>CAYXUA010000029.1:0-12496 GCA_964468015.1 uncultured Clostridium sp.
GATTTAGATAAAGAAATTAGTATGATTAATACTAATATTGTTGCATATCATATTTTAACTAAGCTTTATTTAACAGATATGAAAAAGGTAAATAAAGGACATATTTTAAATGTTGCTTCTATTGCTGGATTTATGCCTGGTCCTTTAATGAGTACATATTATGCAACAAAATCATATGTTGTAAGATTGTGTGAAGGTATTCGTGAAGAGTTAAATAAAGAAAAATCCAAGGTAAAAATAAGTATTCTATGCCCTGGTCCTGTAAAAACAAATTTCACCAAGGTTGCTAACGTTAAGTTTAGCATTAGAGAAGCTAATAGCTACAAAGTTGCAAAATACGCAATTGATCATTTAAATAAATTTTATATTGTACCTGGTTTAGATGTAAAATTTGCAAGATTTGGTGCCAAAATAGTTCCATCTAATTTAGTTGCTAAAGTAACATACATGGTTCAAAAAAGGAAATTAAGCTAATGTCAAAACATATTAAAAGGACGTTCCAAAAAACGTCCTTTTATAATAATCTATTTTTTATTTACTAAATCTTTTAAAGCTTTTCCTGCTTTGAATACTGGAGCTTTTGAAGCTGGTATTTTGATTTCTTCTTTAGTTTGTGGGTTTCTTCCTTTTCTAGCTGCTCTTTTTCTTACTTCAAAAGAACCAAATCCAACTAATTGAACTTTGTCTCCTTTTACTAATGCTTCTGTAACAACATCAACAAATGCGTTAACAGCTGCTTCTGCATTCTTTTTTGTTTCGTTTGTTTGAGCAGCTATTGCTGCGATTAATTCAGCTTTGTTCATTTAAATTACCTCCTAAAAATTTTGTTACAATAGATTGTGTATATCTCATATCTATTATATTACAATTTATTCGCCAAATTAATTTAAAATCCTTCTTTATTTTGAAAATATTTTTTCGTCAATCCTTTTCTACTGTAAGGTTCCAGATTTTTCGTCAATTTTCGGCTTTGCTTTTTTGTTCGCTACTTATTTGCTCAATCTCAGTTTTACCAGCACTTTGTAGATTTTTTCTCCTTTTGGCAACATGTAAATTTCTTCCTTTGTTAGTACCTGTAAGACAATTAAAGCAATTAGATAAATTATTACTGCAAATCCTATCGCAATTACGGTTGCTAAACTTCCCGTGGTTATTCCTGCTAATACAATATATAAATAATATGAGCATATTGCCATCATTGTTGTGGCAATTATTGGTTTTATTACAAATTTTCCAAAATCTAAATTTAAGTTCATATTTTTTCTTAGCACTGAAATTCCTATTGTAAATGAAATAATATGACATACTACTGATGCTATTGCAGCTCCATTTGCTCCTATAGATGGTATTGGCACTAAAACTAGATTTAATATCAACTTAGCAAATACTCCTGTTCCTAGGGCTATTGCAGGTACCATTATTTTTCCTAATCCTTGCAAAGCACCATTTACTGTCTGAGCTAGTACTGTGAATATTATTGTTAGAGCACTTATTTGTAATAGTAAAGCTCCTTCTGGTGCATGTGGAAATAGTAGCTTAAGTATAGGGTCTGCAAATACAAACATTCCTACTGTACATGGTAATCCTATAAGCATAGTTACTAACAAAGAAAAAGAAGTTCTTTTCCTTGCTGTTTCCATATCTCCTTTTGCCTTGCAGGATGATATTGTTGGTACTAAAGCTGTTGCAAATGCTATATTAAATGATAATGGTAATGATGTTAATGTATCTACTTTTCCTGATAATATTCCATATTGCAATTTTGCGCCTGCTTCTGACATAAATCCTTTTAGCCCACTTACTACTGTAACTGCATCTATATTTTTATTTATTGCTGACATAAGAGAACTTAATGAAATTGGTATTGATACTGATAGTATTCTTTTTATTATTGTTTTTATACTATATTGTTTATAATTTGTTCCAAACTTTATATCTTGTGCAATTTCATTTTTTCTTGCTTTATAATATAAATATAAATATGAAAAACTTAAAAATGTTGATAAAGTTGTTGCCAAATTTGCTCCTGCTGCCATTATTACTGTATTTGAGCCTGACCATGTTGCTATTAGTGCCACTATCACTATAGTTAATGTTGTTTTAAATATTTGTTCTAGAGTTTGTGAATTAGCAGTTGCCTTCATATTTTGTCTACCATTAAAATATCCCCTTATTACAGATGATATTGAAACAAAAAATATTGATGGCGATAATGCTACTAATGTATATTCTGCTTCTGGTATTTGAAGCATAACATTTGATATGTAATTTGCACCTAAAAATAGTATTAATGTTCCAATTCCGCCTATCACGGCAAAGGTTGCAAATGCTATTTTAAAAATTCTATGTGCTCCTTTGGTATCTCCTACGGCCAGCCTTTCTGATACTAGTTTAGCTATTGCATTTGGTACTCCTATTGATGATAATGTTAAAAGCAATGCATATATTTGGAAACCACTGCTATAGATTGCATTTCCTTCATCTCCAAAACCTTCTTTGTTTGTAAGATAAAGTTTATATACCAATCCAAGTATCTTTATTAATACTTGCGATAACATTAGTGAAAGCACTGCCTGCATAAAACTCTCTTTCTTAAAAGTTTTTTCTTTTGGCATTTGTTTTTTCCTTTCTTATTTCAGTTAGATATATTATATGTATTTTTTCTATAATATTCAAGTGAATTTTCAAACATTCTTATTTTGCTTTACTATTATATAGAAGATTTCATTTAATTTTTTTACAGAAAATTCGATAAAACTCTTGTTTTTTTAGCGTTTTTATAGGATAATATATGTATATGAAATATTTTATTTTTAGATTTTGAAAGCGGTGAATTTTTTGTGAAAATATTTGATAAATTTCTAAAATTTTTAGGTACTGATAGAAATACATTTTGTACATATATTTTAACTCTTATTACAATTTATATTGTAGTAGATAGATTACTTGAATTATTAATATTATGTTTTACAGGTATTTCAAATTCATATTGGGGACCTATACAATATACCTTGGCACTTGCTTGCCCTGTATTTGCATTTTTATTTTCGGGTTCTTCCAAATTTGCAAAAAGCCCTATTACAAAAGTGTCATTTTTTAATATATATATAATAGCCTTATATATAATTGCGCTGTCTATGTTTGTAAGTTTTTCTAATCGTTTTGCATGGATGCTATTTATGCTAGTTCCAAATTATTCTGAGATAGTAACACAATTCCCAGAACTTATTAAACCTGCATTTACATCCCTTGCAATATACCTACCTCTTATGACTTTCTACCCTTTATTTAGATGGTTGTATACAGATATAAATGACAGTAAAGATATTAAAGATTCTATTGACGATTATGGTGGTATCGATTTATCTCCTGTTTCAGAGGATATTGGACCTTATACTTGTGAAGTCGCACTTTGTACAGATAAAGATACTGGCAAAACCATCAAAATTCCTGAAAGCAAGAGATTTGAATCTTTACTAGTTGTTGGTATTGCAGGTATGGGTAAAACAGCATTAGTATATCACCCACTTATGGCACAAGACTTAGAAAAGAAATTCTTTTTCAAAGAAACTGCTAAGGAAATGGGATTTACAGCATTAAAAACAGGTATAGCAACTTTAAACTCTCCTTATGATAATACTTATATTAATAACAATTTTAGTTTAAATATGCTTACACCTATTCAAGGAAAAGAAAAATTATACAAAGCATATATGCATAAATTATTATATAATGACTCCGGCGAATTAGTTTATAAAGATTTAGGCTTAACATATATGGCACCTGATGCTACTGAAGCAAAAGTCATTGTAGATGTTGCAAAAAACTTTAATATACCAGTAAATTATATTGACCCATCTAATTTAACTTCTATTGGTCTAAACCCATTTGTTTATGATGACCCAATAAAAGTTGCATTAGTTATATCTTCTATCCTAAGAGGAATGTCAGTATCTTCTTATTACGATGTAAAAGAAGACACTCGTGCAGAAAATATCTCTTCTCAAGTTGTTGAGAATTTAAGTATTATACTTAAAGAATATTATTCATATAAAAACGAGGGAACTCTTCCTAACTTAGAAGATTTATATAAACTACTTAATGATTTTGACTTAATTGAAGACATGTGTGAAGAATTAAAAGCTGTTCCTGAAATAGCTGAACAATACAATATACAATTTACATATTTAAAAAGAAACTTTTATGCTGGTTCTTCTAACCGTGGCGATATGGAGAAAAACCTAGCCTCTGTTATAAGCCAATTAGATAGTTTATTAAGACATCCAGGTGTTAAAAACATCTTATGTAACAGAACAAATAATATAAACTTTGACAAAGCATTAAAAAACGGTGAAGTCACAGTATTATGTACAAGACGTGGAGACTTAGGTGCTAAAGTCCACAAAGCTTTCGGATTATTCTTCCTAATGCTTATGGAACACTCAGTACTTACAAGACCAGGAAATGACAAAACAAGAATACCTCACTACCTATACATTGACGACTTCTACACATTTATCTGCTCAGCTACAGAGCCAATATTTACAGTATACAGAAAATACAGAGTTGCTACTATCCTATCTTCACAAAACTTAGCACAACTTGAAGGAGACAGCAAAAAAGGAAATTACAGACAAACAATTCTTAACAACTGTGCAAGCAAAGTAGTATTCGGAGATGGCGACCCTAACGACAACAAATGGTGGGAAAACGACCTTGGTCAAAAAAGAGACTGGCAATGGGGTAATGCTTATGATTCTAAAGAACTTGAATATGACAAGAAACTATCTGGTATCAAATACACATGGACAGCCAATGTTAATGCAGGAAAATTACAATCTATAAAATTCAAAAACTGTGCTTACAAAGCAAAACAAATAAATGGTAGATTCCTTGCTAACGAAGGTAAACTAGATTTCTTACAATCAAAATACAAAGAACCACACTATGGCAGAACCTTCAACTTCTCAAAATTCACACCAGGAATGTATAGCGATGATACTAAGGATGATACTAAAAAAAGGAAATTTAATTACAAATCTGTAAACTTCGACTCAGACCACGGAGAAATAGACCCAATTCAAACAGACACAACAGATTTAGACCACTTATTCGATAACGAAGATGCAATATCATTCAACATAAAAAACAACTCTAACTAAAAAGTTAGAGTTGTTTTTTATTATTACTACTTTAGGAAATCACTCCTACTACCAACTACTAAATATCTTCCCTCTTCCAGAATGGCGATTCCAATAGTCTTCGTCATAATCTACCTTCCCTGTACCATGGCAGTAACTGCATTCGTACTCATCGTAACCATTGTACTTCCCATTTTCGTCATATCGGTCTTCAACCTTAAAACCTTTTCCGTCACATCTAGGACATTCAATGTAATGTTTTCCCATAATAGTTCTCCTTTAGAAAATTAATTAATTTACTAAAAACTGAATTTATCGACCAAAAAAATTATATCATTGTTTTTATTTTATGTCAACATTTTTAGAAAAATTTGTAAAAAGACGAGCCACGCTCGTCCCTACAATATTCTATCCTAATAACTTAACTTCTCCTGTTTCCATCTTATATTTACCAGTTGTTTCATCTAGCTTAAATTCTGTTAGTGATGTTGACAATGTATCGCTATTTTGCTTTAAGTCTGTTGAGAAGTATAGTTTTATTTTTGGTAATTCTAATTTATTTTTTACTATCTCTTTAAAAGTCTCTACCATATGTTTGTCGTCTTCACATATGAATATTAGTTGTGGTATTCTCTCGAAACCACTATCCATTGTTACAAAGTTTTCGTAGAAGTCTTTATATAGTTTCATTTTTTCTTCTAGGCGTTTTTCCCATTCCTCTTCTCTTCTTACTACTTCGAATAGAAAGTCTATTGATTTTCCGCTCTTTGTTAGTTTTATACTTCCACCACTAGCTTTGAATAGTTTTCCTGCTTGTTTTGCTTTTAGTGTAGGTTTTACTGTGTATGAATCAAATGCTGTTACTTTTCTTAAATATGCTATTAATACTTGGTTTCCTGCTAATCTTTTCTTTATTAGTGATACTGGTTTTGTATTATCCGTTGGTTGCCATTTACATTCTATACCTCTAGAGTTTAATAAGTATTTTCCCATCTTTTCTAGGCAATATATTCTATATATGCAATTTCCTTCTTCTGAAGTAAAATAGTATCTTGTTAATATTTTTGATTTTACTAATTGGTCTAATTTATTGTTTAATTTATCTTGTGATGCTATTTCTATTTTTAAAGTTTGTAGCATTTGGAATAATTGTCTTGATGTTATAAATTCAAATTCATTTACCAATTCCATTATTTTAAAATGAATATCTCCTATATGACCTATATTTATTTTATGTACTATTTGATTCATAGACACATATTTGTCTTGTCCATCAAATGTTTTTATTTCTCCTTCTCTTATAGCGAATGGAGATATTGTAGTTTTTATCTCTTTGTCTTCTACCATTTTAATTCCTCCTTGTTTAAATAACTTTATTTAAACTACCTTAAATTTATTTTATTTTATCACAATAATTTTAATTTGTCTATTCTGATATTAAAGATTGTATCTCTTGTGGTTTTAAAAATCGCCAGGTTCCTAATTTCATGTCGTTTACTGCTATTTTTCCTATTTTACTTCTATGCAATGCTATTACATTTTTTCCTATAGCTTCAAACATTTTTCTTACTTGTCTATTTCTTCCTTCATGTATAATTACTTCTACTCTTGTTATATTTTTTTCTTCTTCTCTTTTTAGAATTCTGGCTTTTGCTTCACTTGTTTTGTATTCATCTATTACAAGCCCACTTCTTAACTTCTCCAAATCCTCATTGCTTACATTCCCTCTTATTGTAACATTATATGTTTTTTCAACTTCATGCTTAGGATGAGTTACTTTATACACAAAATCCCCATCATTTGTTAATATCAAAGCTCCCGAGGTATACATATCTAATCTTCCTACTGGCACTACTCTTTGTTTTACTTTGACTAAATCTAGCACTGCATCTCTTGAGAATTGGTCTTTGGCTGTTGTTACATATCCTATTGGTTTATTTAGCAATATATACACTTTTTCTTCTTCCGCTGATACCTTTTTCCCATTGTACTCTACTACATCTATATCTGGTTTTATTTTCGTTCCAAGCGCTGTTACTGTTTGTCCATTTACCTTTACTTTTCCCTGCTCTATTAATTCCTCTGCTTTTCTTCTTGATGCAATTCCAGCTTCTGCAAGAAATTTTTGTAGTCTTATCTCTTCCATTATTTTGATAACTCCTTAATTATATTTTCAAAATATTCTGGTATTGGTGCTTCAAGCTCCATTTGTTTTTCTGTTATTGGGTGTTTAAAATTTAGTCTATATGCATGTAACATTTGCCCTTCTACTCCAAATGGATTTTTACCATTTGAATATACATAATCACCAACTACCGGATATCCTATTTCTGCTAAATGCACTCTTATTTGGTGGGTTCTTCCTGTATCTATTTTTACTTCTAGTAAAGTAAATCCTTGATATCTTTCTAATACTTTAAAATGCGTTATTGCTTCTTTTCCTCTCTCAGATACTGCCATTTTTATTCTATCTTTTGTACTTCTTCCTATTGGCATATTTATTGTAGCTTCATTTTCTTTTACTATTCCTCTAACTAGCGCTATGTATGTTTTCTTTACTTCTCTATTTTTTATTTGATTATTTAAATTTATGTGTGCTCTATCATTTTTTGCTACTATTATTATTCCTGAAGTGTCTTTGTCAAGTCTATGTACAATCCCTGGTCTTATTTCTCCACCTATACCAGATAAGCTTCCTTTACATCTTGCCATTACTGCATTTGCTAGAGTTCCTTCAAGATTACCATTCCCTGGGTGTACCACCATTCCTTTCGGCTTATTTATTACTATTATATCGCTATCTTCATATATCACTTCTAACGGTATTTCTTGTGGCTTTAATCCTACTTCTTGAGGTATTTCTTCTGCTATTTGAATTATATCATTTTCTTGTACTTTGTATGATGCTTTAGTATGTTTATCGTTAACTAATACTTTTCCATTTTCAATTAATCGCTGTATTGCTGCTCTTGAAGCTGCTATTTGTACATCATTTAATATTTTGTCTATTCTATTACCTGCTTGTCCTTTATTTATTACTATCTTCTTCAATTTTATCCTCTACTTTTTCATTTTTTAATTTAATCATTGATATTGCTACAACAGTTATAAATATCAACCAACCAATTACTATTATTATGTCTTCTAAATTAAATATTGGGAAATTAAATAATGGTCTTATATCGATGTAGTCTACTACATATCCTCTTACTACTCTGTCTATAAAATTACTTATACCTCCACCTAAAATTAGTGTTAGAGCCGATAAATCTAATATACCTATTCTATCTTTTTGAGTAATTATGAATTTTATTATTATTCCTAATACCAATAAATTTGTTACTACAAAGGTTAAAGTATCTCCTTGTCCAACTCCCCATGCTCCTCCTTTGTTTTCTGTATAGGTAATATTTATTGCTTGTTCTACTAAGCTTATACTTCCTTGGTCTTTATAATTATTTACTATATGGCTTTTTAATAGTTGTCCACCAATTACAATTAATAGTATAACAGCAATTAATATTATATATCTCTTGTGTCCATTTTTCATATATAACCTCTTATTCTACTACAGATAGTCTTTCATAGATTACGAAATAATTATCTGAATATAATTCTTTATAATCTTCATCTCTACTTATCAATTTATTAAGATTTGCTCCTGTAGGTATTAACACATGTGTTATTCCATATTTTTCAAAAGCTTCTTCATAGTCCATGCTTAAACCATTAATTCTCATAAAATCCGAGAAAATATCTCTTTGTTTTTCATAGTCAAATTCCGGTGTATATAAATCTGCTCTTGAATCTATGAATACTGGTATTCCTCTATAAATCAAATAACTTCCATAGTTATATTCATTATAAATTCTCATATTTTCTATATCCAAATTTGCTAGAATATAATCACATGCTTCTACTGGATATAATGAGTTATTAACGAATTTATTGTCTGCCTTATCTTTTACAAAAGGTATACTCATTATCAAAACTAAAATAAGTGTTAGTATTATTCCAATCGGCTTTTGCATTAATTGTATAAATTGTTTGCAGCCGTCTTTATCATATTTATTTGCCAATGCGACTATCAAACCATTTAATATTGTTAATCCCATTAGTACAAACATTGACATCTGTCTTCTTGACATTAATGCAAGTAATAATAATCCTCCTAGCATAAATAAGTCTTTTAATCTAATTTTAGTATCTGTAAATATTAATATTGCTAATATTAGTACTATCATGCATAATTGTGGCTTTGAATTCATTATAACTATTGGTAAATGCTCACTTATATTTTGTGTTGTATTACCTTGCAATGTTTTTATTAGGTATGTGTATGGTGTATCTCCTAAAGGCGTTAATAATCCTGTAAATAAACATATAACCATCACTAGTATAAGCCACTTTACATTATCATTTTTTTCTACTTGTAATTTATAAGCATGTTCTTTTCTCTTTTTGCTCTTTTCTTCTGATACTAACATTTCATTTTGTAAGATTTCTGCTTGTTGTTCTAATTTTTGTTTTTCTTCTTCTGTTAATTTTCCTTTTCTTAATTTTTTATCAATTCCATGTATTTTCCATTGTCTCATATAATCTGGTAATCTTGTTAATACTGCTACTACATATTCTCCTATATATGGCAAATATAATACAAAGTAGAATGGGAATACTGCCAGATGCACATTTGCTAATATTATTGGTATTATTATTAGTCCTATTGCATATCCTATTTTCTTATTGCTTAAAAATCTTTCTATGAAGAATATTTCTAGCACAAACAGCGTGAATGTTAGCAATTGTGCCCTTGCTGCTATATATGGTGACATTAAGTATATTAATGCTAATGATAATATGAAAGATGTTAGTTTGTTTTTATGTAGTTTACAATTTACTATAAACCATACAATTCCTAAAACAATTGTTAAGCCTACAGTTGAAAGATATATTCCAAACATTCCTCCCAAATTATATATAGCCCCTATTGCTACATCATAAAGCCAATGTGGGAAAGTATATGGAAGCGTTTCATGCCATGAGAATGGGTCATATTGTGATATTCCATTTTCCATTATATATTGACCTATTGATATTGTATAATATGTATCGTTTTGTAATTCTATTGGTGCCATTGCAGTACCCAATATTACTATACCTATTATTGCTATAATCATAAATATTGTCTCTTTATTCTTTTTCATTGTAATTCTCCTTGAACTTATTTATTTTATACTATCCTATTTTTAATAATCCTTTTCCGCTTGTAGCGCTGTAATAGCAATTACTCCAATTATATCTTCTACATTACAGCTTCTCGATAGGTCATTTACTGGCTTAGCCATACCTTGACATACCGGACCATAAGCTTCTGCTTTTGCTAAATTTCTTACTAATTTGTATCCTATATTTCCTGCATTTAAATCTGGAAATATTAATGTATTACACTTTCCACCAACTTTACATCCGCTTGATTTCATTTCAGCTATTTCTGGCACTATTGCTACATCTAGCTGTATTTCCCCATCAGCTTTTAGCTGAGGATATTTCTCATTTACTATCTGTGTTGCCTTTTTAATCTTGTCAGTAATTTCGGACTCTTTACTACCATGTGTTGAATATGATAGCATTCCTATTATAGCTTCTTTTTGAACTAGTCTTTCAAAGCTTCTAGATGAACTATATGCAATTTCTGCCAGCTCTTCACTTGTAGGATTCTCATTTAATCCACAATCCGCAAATATGAATACTCCTTTTTCTCCATATTCACAATCTGGTACCTCCATTAAGAAAAATGCTGATACCAATTTTTCTCCTTCTCTTGTTCTTATAATTTGAAGCGCTGGTCTTAATGTATCTGCTGTTGAATGTACTGCCCCTGAAACCAAACCATCTGCTTCTTCACATTTTACCATCATCATTCCATAATATACTGGATCTTTTATCTTTTTAGTCGCTTCTTCAATTGTCATTCTTTTATGCTTACGTAATTCATATAGCTTTTCTGCATATTCAGAAAGTTTTTCTGAACTTTCGATATCCACAAACTTTACGCTTGATATATCAATATTATTTTCTCTAGCCACTTCCCTAGATTTTTCAATATTACCAACTAATACAACATTAGCAATACCTTCTGCTTCGGCCCTCACTGCTGCTTCTAATATTCTTTTATCCTCCGCTTCTGGAAGTACTATAGTTTTTTTCTCTTGTTTTGCTCTATTTTTTATCTCATTAATAATCGCCATATAAATCTCCTTTTTCTCGAGTTTTTTATGCCTTGATTATATAGAAATTATTAGATAATGTCAAGGAGAAAATTGCCAAAGGGGACGGGGATTTTGCCAAAGGGGACGGGGGATTTTGGCAATCGTAAAAAAACAGATAGGCTTAGGTACCTATCCGTCTTATTATATTTATTTTTTGAATATATCTAAATTATATAGCTTCTTGATTTTCTGTTACTACTTCTTCTGCTTCTGGGTCGTCATTTTCATTTACTATTTCCATACTTCCTACAGATACTTCGTATGCAACTCTTTCTTCAGAAGTTCCATCTTCATATTTCTTTTCATATATTCTTGATTGAACTCTTCCTACTATTTTTACACAAGTTCCTACTTCCATGTTTTGGCAGAATCTTGCATTTCTTCCCCATGCTATACATGGTATGTAGTCTGATTTGTTGTATGCTCTATTTACTGCTAATAGTAAATCTGCAATTTCTCTCTTGAATGGAGTTTGTCTGTAAATTGGAGCTTTACATATATATCCATTTAATACTACTTCATTTGATATATTTTGTTTCTCCCATTCTTCTTGCTCATCTGTAAAGCTAGATTCTGGAATTAAATCTTTTGCAAATACTGTTAGTATTAATCTGTTTTTATTATCTACATATGTATTGTAAGATCTAAATTGTCCTTTTACAACTACTTTTTCTCCTATTTTTAAATCTTCTGCTGGTAATAATCTTTCTGAAACTGTAATTGGTATTATGTCTGATGTTCCACTTAATCTTGGTATTTCTATTTTGAAGATATAAAATCTTTCTCCATAAACTTCATGACTAAATGTTTTATCACTTGTAACCTTTCCCACTAGTATAATGTGGTTATTATCTGTATAATTTGTATCCACTTTTCTTCCCCCTTAATTTGTTTATCTATTGTAGCTTACTTTTATATTGTTCTCCTTTTTTGGGATTTCGCAAATCCCCTCATGCAACTATTATACTACTTTTTCGAGCATTTGTCTACATAAAATGGTAATTTTTTTTAAAAAAACTATTTTTTTACTATTTTTCTAGCTATATATTAACTTTGTAGCATTTGCTGCCATGGTAGTATAGATAT
>CAYXUA010000030.1:0-12445 GCA_964468015.1 uncultured Clostridium sp.
ATATATAAATAAAAGACATATAAGCTTAGGAAAGTAGCCTAGGTTTATGTGTCTTTTTGTGTTTGTTCAATAAATTTTATAATAAAGAGGTGATGGAGAAACACGAAAACAACCGAATAAGGTTAGTAAATAATGAAGATAATATGATAAGATAAGTAAAATAAAACGAAAGAGGGGTATAAAATGAAAAAGAAACAAGCAAAAGGAATAACATTAATAGCATTAGTAATTACAATAATAGTACTATTAATATTAGCCGGAGTAGCAATAAATACTTTAATGGGAGATACCGGAATAATAAATGAAGGGGACGGAGATAGCAATAGTGGACAAGTAAAGACTGAGGAAGATGGATATATATATGAAATAAAAGAAGATAAAAATGGAAATTGGGAAGTAATATACATAGGAAAAGGAGAAATAGATAAAACAGCGATAATAATAAGTGTAAATGGAAATACCAGTGGACTTGCAAATAAAGTAACACTAACAATAAAAGCAAACTCAGGAATAGGAATAACAAAATACACAGATACAAGTGGTAGTGTAAAAACATATAGTAATGGAACAACAAATATAGAAGAAACATATGAAGTAACGGCAAATGGAAGTTATACATTTACAGTAGAAAATAGCAGTGGAAAAACAGCAAGTAAAGAGGTAGAAATAAGCAATATACTAGAAGGAACAATACAAATATCAGCAAAACCAAGCACGCCAACAAAAAACAATGTAACAGTAACAGTTGTATGGCCAAGCAATGCAAGTAATGGAATAAAAGAAATAAGCACATATGGAGGAGCAACATGGCAAACAGTAACAGGAGAAACAAGTGAGATAGAAGTAAAAAGTAATTGTACAGTAAAAGCAAGATTAATAGATAGTACAAATCAAGAAGGAACAACAGCGACATTAAGCATAATAAATATAGATAAAACAAATCCAACAGTAACAGCAACCGCAGGAACAGAAACAATAACAGAAGGAGATAGTAATGAAATAAGCAAGTATTTCACATATACAGCAAATGGAACAGCGAAAATAGTAAGTGTAGTATATACAGATACAAGTAACGGAAATGCAGTAGTAACAAATACAAATACATTAGCAGAAGGAACACATATCATAAAATGTACAGTAACCAAAGAAACAGGAGCAGTAGCAAGTGCAACAAAAACAATAGTAGTTGAAATAGATATAGTAGGCACGAATCCAGCAAATCCGAATCAACCAGATGGAATTCCCGATAAATATCAAGTAAGAGTTTCATATTCTTGTGTTAATGGAAGTTGTTCTTTTAGTGAAACATATGTAACTTTATATAATGAATACGGAGAGTTTGATGAATATGGAGGAGGATATTTGACTGATGAACAAATACCTACATTTACACCATCACCAGGATATCAAAATCCTACATTTAATGTTAAACCAACAACATCTTATGAAATAACAAAAGATACTGTTTTTACAGCTACATGTACAGCTATTCCAATTGATCTTGTACCATAGTCATAAAAAATATGAAAAACATATCATTTTTGCACTTGCCTTTTTAGGGGAAGTGTGATACAATATATAAGCTTGTAAATAGCTTATAAGCTATTTATCTCTTACTTATGCACTTTTAATGGCATAGGTTATAATCCATAAGGGAGGTGAACGGAAATGAATAAATACGAAAGTGTTGTTATTATTAATCCGTCTGTTGAGGAGCAAGCTATTAAAGCTTTAATAGCTAAATTTACAGATTTGATTAATAGTGACGGAAGGCTTGAAAAAGTTGAAGAACTAGGAAAGAAAAAATTAGCATATGAAATAAGAAAAAATTCAGAAGGCTATTATGTAGTTTTAAACTTTGAAGCTAATCCAAATTTAGTAGCTGAACTTGAAAGAGTTTACAGAATAACAGATGAAGTTATTAAATTTATAGTTGTAAGAGAAAACGACTAATCAAATGGGGGCCTTTAAATATACTAAGAAAGGTTGAAAGAATATGAACAAAGTAATTTTAATGGGACGTTTAACAAGAGACCCTGAAGTAAGATATACACAAACAAATAATACTCTAGTAGCTTCTTTTAGTCTAGCAGTAAACAGAAGATTTGTAAGACAAGGAGAAGAAAGACAAGCGGACTTTATTAATATAGTTGCTTGGAGCAAATTAGGAGAATTTTGTAGTAAATATTTCAAAAAAGGTCAACAAGTTGGAGTAATAGGAAGAATCCAAACAAGAACTTGGGATGATGAAAACGGAGTTAAGCGTTATGTAACAGAGGTAGTTGCAGAAGAAGCATATTTTGCCGACAGCAAAAGAGATGGAGATGCAGCAGGATTCGAAAGCACATTCGGAACAAGCGTAGCATCAGCAAATCCAGAATTCTCAGTAGCTTCTGATGATGACTTGCCATTCTAATAAGAAAAAGAAATGGGGGGAAAATAAAAATGGCAGATAAAAAACAAAACAATAAAAGAAATAGAAACAATAATGTTGATGAAGATTTTAATCCTAGATTTAGAAAAGTAAGAAAAAAAGTTTGTCCACTATGCAGTGACAAAAATCTAGTATTAGATTATAAAAATGGTGATCAATTAAGAAAATACATCAATGATAAAGGTAAAATATTACCAAGAAGAGCAACAGGAGCTTGTGCAAAACATCAAAGAACAATAACATTAGCAGTAAAAAGAGCAAGACATATTGCAGTATTACCATTTTCACAAAATTAATTAAGAGAAATAAAATAGCTATACCCATTGCTTTGCAATAGTTATAGCTATTTTTTACATTCCGAAAATTCTACCAATTTGTACTCCTAAAGCTTGCCACCAAGGCGCATAATATCTTTTTTTGGGAAAATTGGTTTCAACCGCTTTAACATATTTTTTTATAATAGGAGTAAAGGGTTTTTGATTTAAAAAATGCCAAAGTTTTTGATCTTCTTCTTTTATTCTAGGCAAAATCTCTTTAAAGTACGACTCATTTTCCATCCATCCATATTTTTTACTAACATTTTCTTCATTAAAACCAGTAGCATAAGCACCAGGTTCTATTATTGATACATCAATATTGCAGTTAGGTAACATATTTAATTCCTGTCTAAGGCATGTTGCAAATCCTTCTAAAGCAAATTTAGAGGAACAATATGGAGATAAAAACTTCATTGGAATTCTACCCACAATAGAAGAAATAATGACTATGCGACCAGTATTTTTATTTAAAATCATATTTTTTAGAGCTAATTGAATTGTTTCTATATTACAAAATATATTGGTCTCGAAAACAGTTCTAATTCGATTAACATCAATTTCAGCTACAGAACCGGAATCGCCAATAGCACTATTTGCAATAAATACATCTATATCATAATTATTAATTAATTCTCTATCTTTACAACTTAGAATATCTAATTTAAAAGCTTCTAATTGTAAATTTTCATTCTCTGCAATTTTTCTTATATCTTCAATTTGATTTCCATAATGTACAGCAGCATAAACAATATGTCCACGTCTTGCTAGAGTTATAGCAGCTTCTTTGCCCAGTCCAGAGCCAGCTCCAGTTATAAATACTTTTTTGCTTTTCATAATATCACCAATAATATTATAAACAGAAAAAGGGGCTTTTATAGCCCCTTTGCTAAACTTAAAGTTCAGCTCTTAATCCTTGAATTATTTCATTCAAGAATTGATCATCATCTTCGTAATTAACAGGATTACTGATTAATTCAAAGAGTTGATCTGTCAGAGGTTCAGGAAGTCTATCCCTTACCTCCATGTACAAATACTCTGGATTCGCAGAGTTTGAATGGGTAAGCCGCTGCAAGAGAGAAATAATTCTCCCAAATTTAAAATTGATATGGACCATTTTTAGCTGCCCCTTTCATTATAATATAACTATATTATATACTTTGGGGATAAAACTGTCAAATCTCAACCGTACGGAAATATGCATTTTTCTTAATAAATTTAATAAGCGAGGTTTGAAACTTAGATTAAATAATATGGGACTTATAATTGTGATAAGTAAAATGCTAATAACTACGACAGAAAATGCCTCATAGCCAATAATTCCTAAACGAAGAGCTTCTTCTACCATAATTAAAGCTACTTCGCCACGTGTTGCCATTCCAAGCCCAATTTGAATAGCTTCAGCCTTGGAATATCCGCATAATTTAGCTCCTATCCCATTACCAATTAATTTACTAGCGATAGCAACTACAACAAATAATATAACAAATAGCCATACATTAAATGGAAGAGAAAGAGTTTGTAGCTTTAGACCAATACTTGCAAAGAAAATTGGCGCAAAAAACATATGTACTAATGTATCCACATGACTTTTAATATAGTTTGCTTGTTTAGTGTTACCAATAGCAAGTCCAGCAATATATGCACCAATAACTCCGCTAACACCAAAACTTTCAGCAAAATAAGAGAAGATTAGTGCCACTGCTATAGAGAAAATTGGTAATTTTTCATTAGGTTTTGATTTGGATTCAAACCATTGAAAAATATTGTGCATTATGAATGCTATAAAAATAGCAATTAAGAAGAATATTATAATTTTTAAAGCCACTATAAACAATGAAGCCAAGCTTAAATCAGATGAATTTAAAAGAATTGTTAAAAAAATAATGCCAATAATATCATCAACAACTCCAGCACCTAAAATTGCAGTTCCAACATTAGTTTTTATTTTCTTCATATCAATTAATGATTGAATAGTAATGCTAACAGAAGTTGCAGTAATAACAGCTCCGAAGAATAAGTTTAGTTCAAAATCAATTTTATATGCAAAGCTACATAGAAAGCCTAATACCAAAGGAAAAATGACCCCTAAAACAGCAATTACAACAAAATTTTTGGTACTAGATAAAAATCTCTTCAAACTAGTTTCCATACCAGCTAAAAACATTATAAAGATAATACCAATTTTAGAAAGAAATTCTATAGGACTACTAGATTGAACAATATTCAAAACTGCAGGGCCAAGTAGAACACCAGCTAGAAGAGAACCTAGAATTCTAGGTACATGAATCCTTTGTGTAACAAGTTCTAATAATTTTACAACTAAAATAATAAGACCAATATCTAATAAAAATTTATAATCCATTTGATTTCACCTTTTGTATAATTTTAGTATATTTTAACTCTTTAAAGATATTTTTGCAATGAGATGGGCCGAAAAAATTGCTTTTTTCTACTCTATGTTTTATGATATAATTACAAAAAGTTTTCACATTATAGACACAAATAGATTTTATAATATTATAGAAAATGAGGAGGAATATTATGAATGATATAACAATATTAATTGTTGATGATGAGTCAAGAATGAGAAAATTGATAAAAGACTTTTTAATGCAAAAAAATTATAATATACTAGAAGCTGAAGATGGAGAAAAGGCTCTGCAAGTTTATGAAGAAGAAAAAGAAAAAATAAAACTAATTTTATTAGATGTAATGATGCCAAAGTTAGATGGATGGTCAGTTTTAAGGCAAATAAGACAAGAATCAAAAATTCCTATAATTATGCTTACGGCAAGAGGTGAAGAGCAGGATGAATTATTTGGATTTGAGCTTGGAGTTGATGAATATATTGCAAAGCCATTTAGTCCTAAAATACTAGTGGCAAGAGTTGAAGCAATTATAAAAAGAGTATATAGTGAAGAAGAGAGCTCAGAAAAAGACTATGGCGGCATAATTATAAATCCAGAAGGAAGAACTGTGAAAGTGGATGGAAAGCCAATAGAACTAAGTCTTAGAGAGTATGAATTATTAAAATATCTAGTAGATAATGAAAATATTGCATTGTCTAGAGATAAAATCTTAAATAATGTTTGGAATTATGATTATTACGGAGATTCAAGAACAATAGACAGCCATATAAAAAAGATAAGACATAAGCTAGGGAAAAAGGGTAAGTATATAAAAACCATTAGAGGAATAGGGTATAAATTTGAAACTAAATAAAAGGAGATAGTGTTAATATGAAGATGGGCTTAAAATCTATCAGGATGAAGCTATTTTTAACTTTAACTATTACAGTAGTTGTAATAATATTTTTCCTAATATTAATAAATAATGTAGTATTAGAAACTTATTACATGTATACGAAACAGAATAATTTATTAAGGGTGTATGAAAAAGTAAATCAATATTATAATGATAATTTAGAAAATGTAGATATTGAGTTGGAGTTAGAAAAGGTTGCAATTAGTAATAATTTTGATATAGTCCTAAAAACAAATGAAGATATTAGCATTTATTCTTCTAATAAAAATTTCCTAGAAACATTAGGTCAAATAAATACTCTAGACCAAAGTACTACTAGTAAAGATATGGTATATTCAAAAGAAAATGTCCAAATAAAAAGTGTGAAAGATAGTAAGACTTTGGCAAAAATATTATTATTATCTGCTCAATTAGATAATGGATATAAATTATACATAAGAATGTCAGTTACCTCAATACAAGAAAGTGTAAAGATATCAAATAACTTTTTATACTTGATAGGAAGTGTAACAATATTAATAGGTGGTGTAGTAGTATCAATAATCTCAGACAAATATACAAAACCAATTCTAGAGCTTAACAACATAGCAAGAAGAATGGCAAATTTAGATTTTAGCAAAAAATATCAAGAAAAAGAAACAGATGATGAAATTAACAATTTAGGAAAAAGCATAAATGTAGTTTCTGAAAAATTGGAAAAAACAATAAAAGAGTTGCGAAGAACTAATATAGAGCTAGAAAAAGATATAGAGCAAAAATCAAAAATAGATGATATGAGAAAACAATTTATATCAGATGTATCTCATGAACTTAAAACGCCAATTGCTTTAATACAAGGATATGCAGAAGGTTTAGCAGAAAATGTAACAGCAGATGAAGAAAGCAGAAAATTCTATGTAGAAGTAATACAAGATGAAGCAAATAGAATGGACAAATTGGTAAAACAATTACTAGAGCTAATGAAATTAGAGTATGGTAAAAGAGAATTTAATAACACAAGATTTGATATAACTGAATTAATAAGAGAAGTAATAAGAAAAACAGAAGTAATGAGAGAAAATGAAAATATAGAAGTAAAATATGACCCTCAGGAGTCAGCATATGTATATGCAGATGATTTCTTCATAGAGCAAGTAGTGACAAATTATATAACAAATGCAATAAAACATGTGGATGAAGTAAATGGAAATAAATATATACGAGTTTCAGTAGAAAAGCATGATAAAGTAGTACGAGTGAAAGTATATAATACAGGAGAAAAAATATCAGAAGAAGATTTAAATAGAATTTGGCAAAGATTCTACAAAGTAGATTCCTCAAGAAATAGAGAAAAAGGCGGTTCAGGTATAGGATTATCACTAGTAAGAGCCATAATGAATAATTATAACAAAGATTTTGGAGTATACAACATAGAGGATGGTGTAGAATTCTTCTTTGAATTAGATTTGCATGAAGAAATATAAAAAAATTAAAAACAACATTGTAAATAATGTTGTTTTTAATTTTATGCTTATGATATAATTGTAAAAATAGGAGGACAAAAGATGGCTAAAAGAAGGAAAAGTAAAAATAAAGTGTCAAATGTGGTATATGTACTGATAACTTTATTAATAGCATTTTCAGCATATTTGGGAAATGAAAATTTATCCAATAATGAAATTGAAAATATTGTATCAGAAACTAGAACAGTGCAAACCCAATTAGAAAATGAAGATTTAAAAATATATTATCTAAATGTAGGACAAGCAGATAGTATACTAATACAAAACCAAAATAAAAATATGCTTATAGATGCCGGAAATAATGGAGACGGAGATAATATAGTAAAATATTTAAAAGAGTTACAAATAAATAAAATAGATATTCTAGTAGGAACACATCCACATGAAGACCACATAGGTGGATTAGATGATGTAATAGATAGTTTTGAAATAGGAACAATATATATGCCAAAAGTGGCAACAACAACTAAAACATTTGAAGATGTGCTAGATGCTATAGAAAGCAAAGAATTAAAGGTAACAACGCCTGAGATTGATTCAGAATTTAGTTTAGGTGACTTGAAATTCAAAATACTATGGACATCAGATGATGAAGATAATTTAAATAGCAGCTCAATTGTATTAAAAATGACTTTTGATGAATTATCGTATATATTTGCAGGAGATGCAGAGGCGGCGGAAGAAAAGGAAATAATAAAATCAGGATATAATATAGAGGCACAAGTTCTAAAATTAGGACATCATGGTTCATCAACTAGTTCATCAGAAGAATTTTTGGATAAAGTATCACCAAGTATTGCAATAATAATGACAGGTGAAGGAAATTCATATGGACATCCTCACAAGGAAGTATTAGAAAGATTAGAAGCTAGAAATATAAAAGTATATAGAACAGATACAGATGGCACTATTTTAATAACAAGTGATGGAAAAAGCAATAAGGTAGAGGTTTTAAGTGAAATAAATTTAGATGGGTAGTGAAGAAATGAAATATGTAATTGATAGAATAGAAGGAAACATAGCAATATGTGAAGACGAAAATGGTAAAATGGTTGAATTAGATATTGCAAAATTACCTTTAGATATAAAAGAGGGAAGTATTATAATAGAAAAAAATTCAAGATATATTATAGACGAGAAGGTTACTGAAGAGAAGAAAAAAGAAGTGAAAAAAAGAATGAATAATTTGTGGAAATAACAAATAAATAGAAGAAGTCAAGAAGAGTAAGCAAATAATAAGAAAAATAAAGTGTTTTGAAATGTTAAATAGTGACAAAATACTTTATTTTTCTTTGCTTTTATGATATAATTAACCAAATTGGTAAAAAATGCAAAATAAAAGGAAAAATAATGGGAATTGAAAAAATAGAAATAGAAAACTACAAATCAATTAAAAATTGCACAATGACTTTAAAACAGTTAAATCTAATTATAGGAGAAAATGGTTGTGGTAAAACCAATGTAATATCTGCTATAAAATATTTTTATGAAAACATGAGAGGAAAGCAGCAGGAAGATGAAAAAATATTTGATAAAAATAATAGATTTAATAATCAAGTAAGAATTGCCATAACTTATAATTGCGAGGAACTCAAAAAAATAGTAGTACATAAATTAAAAAACAAAGAAGAAAATAACGAGTATTATAAGAAAATAGAAAGATTAATAGGAAAAAACAATAAAATATACTTGCAACTAATAAAAATTAAAAATATGCCAATAAAGTGGAATATTGAATCATATTCAGATAGAGAGATTATATATAATAGTTTTCCGATTTATTTTGTACAAGCAAGAGATATTAATTCTAAAAGCTGGGATTATATATGGGAAAATATTGGGGATTTCCTAAAATTAGATAAGGCAACAGAGGAAGAGTTGCAAAGTAATTTACTAGAAAACATGCAAAATGAAGAAAATTCAAGGATATCAGCTAAATTTAAGAAAATGGAAGATATCTTAAATAAATCAGAAATACAGGTGAAAGATTATACACCGAGACAATATGCAAAAGCCATTGCACAAATTTACTTTAAGGGAGAAGAATTTCAAATTTCACAACACAATCCTAATTATTTTTCGGATGGTACAAACGCATTCAATTATATAAATATATTAATTGAAATAATTAATATAATCAAAGCAAGTAAAGTTAAATTTCCGGTTATTATAGTTGATGAACCAGAAATAAGTTTACATCACAAGTATATAGATAGCCTATCAGAAAAAATTATAGAAAATAATAGGAGTCAATACATTTTGGCAACACATTCTTCTAGATTGTTAAAGAATGTACTTAGAAATAGTGAGCAAAGTAATAATATTATTCATTTAAAGTATGAAAATAAATATACAAATTGCAGTCAAATGAAGCTCTTCGAAGATAAAAGACAAAATACTGTTATTAATGATGAGCATGCTAATAGTTATTTTGCAAATATGCTTTTATTAGTAGAAGGTGAAAGTGAATTGCAACTATTCTATAACCCATACTTACAAGAAATATATCCTATATTAAAAAAGATTGATATTATAAAGGCAGCAACAGATAATGTAATAAAAGAAGGATTGCTACCAGATAAAAGAAACTACAGAATGCCATATTTAATATTAATAGATATGGATAAGGTAATGGTTCCAAATACACAAGAAAATAAATTTGTAGTAAATAAAAAAGATGGATATTTTCGAGAGCATATAAAAGAAAAATATTATTATGGGATGAAAAGGCAAGCAACATATGAATTACAGAAAAAAATTAGAAATATGATGGAAAAATG
Organism: uncultured Clostridium sp.; assembly: GCA_964468015.1. GTDB lineage: Bacteria > Bacillota > Clostridia > TANB77 > CAG-508 > UMGS1864. The sequence goes on from CAYXUA010000030.1 coordinate 10,298, forward strand.
TAGATTCCATTACATATTGCCATTTTATTCTTGTACAGACCCAAACTATTATGAATTGATAAAAAATGTAAAAGAATATTTCTTGCAATATAATATTTTTGTGAATTCTACAACTATAGAAGGTCTTTTAATAAACGAAAGCAATAGCAATACATTCTGGAATTATTATGCTTTAAGACAAGAACCTGATATGGAATTAAGAAAATATTATATGAAAAAAAGTCTTAATGAACAAATAAATTTGCTGAGATTATTAGTATCAGGAAAAACAGATTATATTTTAAACTTAAAACAATTAAAACAAATAGACCCACAGTTAAAGGAACTAATAGAACATAATAAATTATCTCAAAAAACAAGTGGCTGGATTTCAGAATGGATAACTTATTATTTATGTGATATATTAAGAATTCCAAAAGATATAAATGCAGAAAAAGAATTGAAAAAACAAATAAAAAAAGAAGAAAACAAAGAAAAATGTAGAAAATTTTTATATGATGATTTTAGGGAACTATATAATGTAATAAGTGAACTAAATAAAAGATATAGTATTTAAATTTATATGGTAAGTAGCAATATTTCTATTTGGACCAAAATAGAAAGCCTTGATGTAGATTGACAATCTAGGAAAGCCAAGGAACAATAAGTTACTATTTGACTTATTCTGTTAATAAATACTGACTGAGCGATAAGACGCTATAACTTCATGAGATGAGCTTTTAGGGAAGTACTTACCATATAATCAATATATAAGGAGTCAGTAATGTCAATATATATATTAACAGACGAATTTTTGAGTCAAAATATAATTAAAAAAGAAGAAAAAAAAATAGAAATAGTAAGAAATAATGTAGAGAACTTTTATACTTTGATAGAAATTCCGAAAAAAGACGGAACAAGAAATATCTGTTCATTAAAAAGAAATTCGGAATTATACCAAATGCAGAAAAATATACAGAAAAATTTTCTAAGCAAAATTCCATTACCAATGTGTGTAAAAGGATTTCGCAAAAAAAGTTCATATGCAGATTTCTTAAAAATACATACAAATCAAAAATTTTATATGAGGATTGATATAAAAGATTTCTTCGGTTCTATCACAGAACGACAAATTCGTGAAAACCTATTAGAATTTGTTAAAACAGAACAAGCAATGGAAAGTATAATTGATTTATGTACTTATAATGGCACATTACCACAAGGAGCTGTTACATCACCGGTTTTATCTAATATAATTTTCCGAAGGATAGATCAAAGAATAACAAAATACTGTCAAAAATTAAATGTAATATATACTAGATATGCAGACGATTTAATATTTTCAAGTAATCAAATAAATTTTAAAGTACAAAAATGGTTCTATAAAAAAATAAAATATATATTAAAAGAAAATGGATTTCAAATAAATGAAAAGAAAATGCGAAAGCAAGAGCAAATGTTGACTTTAAATGGATTTGTAGTAAATGAAGAAATATCATTATCAAGGAAAAAGCTAAATAACATTAATAAAATTATATATTGCTTTAAAGATAAAAAGCATGAAGGAAAGTATAAAGTAGATAATACATTTATAAAGCAAAATTGGCTAGAAAAAATAAATGAAATGGAGCTAAAAGATAAAAATGGAGGTAATATAATTTTTAGTGATTCATTTGAATTTATAAATTATTTATGTGGTTATCGTTCATTTTTATTAGAAATTGCATATGCTAATAATGAATTTAATAATAAAAAAGTAAAACAAACTATTCATAAAGTAGAACAAATTCAAAAAATAATAGATAGTTTAGGATAAATATATTGATATTTTAAAATTTAAATAATTCGTTCTAATACAACCCACCTGCGAATACAATTAAACAAAAGTATTCAAGTTCAGGGGGTTTTCTTTATGAAGGGAATATCAATAGAAGAGCGTGCTTGCAAATTGGCACATTATATAATAGATTCAAAAGATACCGTAAGAGGAGCAGCTAAAAAATTCGGAATATCCAAATCAACAGTACATATGGATGTAAGTAAGAGATTATTAAAAATAAATCATGCTTTAGCTCTCGAAGTAAGGCAGGTCTTAGAAGAAAATAAAGCAGAAAGACATATAAGGGGAGGGATGGCGACAAAACTCAAATATTCAAATAATGATAAAGT
>CAYXUA010000031.1:0-12384 GCA_964468015.1 uncultured Clostridium sp.
TAGAGCTTAAAAATATTGAAATCTAGGGCAATCCCCAGTCATAAAAACTCATACTCTATTTTCCCTATTGTAGACATTTTTCATGTTTTAGGATATAATAATTGTATTATGGAAAGTAAATATTTAGATAAAATTGAATTTAATAAAATAATTAAAATTTTGAGTAGCTTTGCAATCACCTCTGTTGGGAAACAATATTGTCTTAACACTGTTCCTTTGACAGATAAAGAAAAGGTTCAGCACTTAATAAAAGAGACTACAGAGGCTACTATACTAAAATACAGAAAAGGGGCTCCTCCACTTACTGAGATTGCTGATATTAGTGCATATATTAAAATTTTAAATAGCAACTCAGCACTATCTAGTGTAGCTCTTCTTCATATTGTTCATATTCTAAAAGTATCTCGCGAACTTAAGGAATATATTGAATCTGATATTGATGTTAGTAGTTTTGAAATTGTTAATAGATATTTTTACAATCTATACACTAATCCTAAAATAGAAAATGCAATCTTTTCTGCTATAATTGATGAGAACTCTATTGATGACAGGGCTTCTTCTACTCTTAATAACATTAGAAGAAATAAGCGTAAATTGGAACAAGATATAAAGAAAAACTTGTCTAATCTTTTAAACAGCAAATACATCCAAGAACCTATTGTAACTATTCGTAATGACAGATTTGTAATACCTGTTAAGAATGAGTATAGAAGTGAAATAAAAGGATTGATACATGATATTTCTTCAAGTGGTTCTACTGTTTTTATTGAGCCTTTTTCTGTATTTGAGCTTAACAACCAAATTAACTCTTTACGCATAGAGGAAAATATCGAAATTGAGAAGATTTTATATAATCTTTCTAGCCTACTTTTCGATATTACTGAAGAATTAGAAAATAATATTAGATTATTAGCTATGATAGATTTTGCCTTTGCCAAAGCAAATTATGCAATTAGCATTAATGCTACTGAGCCTATTATAAATAATGAAAAAATTATAGATTTAAAAGCAGCAAGGCACCCAATTATCCCTCAAGATAAAGTTGTTCCAATAAATATATCTATTGGAAGAGATTACACTAGTCTTGTTATAACAGGTCCAAATACTGGTGGTAAAACTGTTACTTTAAAAACTGTGGCACTTTTAACTTGTATGGCAATGAGCGGATTATATATTCCTACTGCTGAACACAGCTCTATATATGTATTTAGCAATATTTTTGCAGATATTGGAGATGAGCAAAGTATTAGCCAATCACTTAGCACTTTTTCTTCTCATATGACAAATATCGTAGAAATAACCAATAAAGCAGATAGTGAAAGTTTAATTGTTTTGGATGAACTTGGTTCTGGAACAGACCCTGTTCAGGGTGCTTATTTAGGAATTAGCATTTTAGATTTTCTGTACAAAAAAGGATGTATTACTCTAACTACGACGCACTATCCTGAAATAAAGAACTATGCTCTTACAACTTCAGGTTTTGAAAATGCAAGTTCTGAGTTCAACTTAGAAACACTATCTCCTACTTATAGGCTCCTTATCGGGGTTCCTGGAAAGAGTATGGCTTTTGAGATTGCTAAAAAATTAGGATTACAATCTAGTATTCTAGAAAATGCTAAATCTCAAGTTACTTCTGACGGAATTAGTATGGAAGAATTACTTAAAAATATTTATGATGATAAACTGCTAATTGAGCAGGAAAAAGAAAACATTTTAGCTTCCTCTGCAAAAATAGAAGCTTTAAAAAGTGATTTAGCGAAACAAAAAAATGAATTAGAAAACAATAAAAAGGATATTATGAATAAAGCTAAATCAGAAGCTAAGGATATACTTTTATCTGCCAAAAAAGAAGCTGATGAAATTATAAAAGAGCTTTCTATTCAAAATAATAATAATGATAAATTGCGAAAAGAATTAAATAAAAAAATTCAAGCAGTAACTGTTGCTGAGCCCGAAGTTTCTACCAATCCTATTACTAATATCAATATTGGAATGCCTGTTTTTGTTCCATCTTTAAATCAGGAAGGAATCATTCTTTCAATGCCAAATAGGAATAATGTAGTAAGTGTTCAAATTGGTAATGCGAAAATGCAATTAAAGGTAAATAGTTTAGCAGTATCTAAGTCTAATGCAAAACCTAAGTCAGATTATAAGCATGTAAGCTCTAATCTAAAATCTAAATTTGTAAATACTGAAATTAATGTAATTGGTTATAATGTAGATGAAGCAACCTTCGTAATAGACAAATTCCTTGATGATTGTGCCATAGCCAAGCTTGAAACTGCACGAATTGTACATGGCAAAGGTACTGGTGCACTTCGCAAAGGTATTCACGATTTTCTAAAAAAACACCCACATGTTTCTTCCTTTAGATTAGGAACCTTTGGTGAAGGTGAAATGGGTGTAACTATTGTTGAAATTAAATAATCTTTAAACATATCTGTGATATTTTTTACAGATATGTTTATTTTTTCATAATATTGCCATAATATACTTAGGTGATTTTTTATATGGCTAATACTAAAAAAGATGAAATTGATATTACAAACATGTATAGCAAAGAAGCTTTTTCCTCTTTAGATGAAATTACAAAAAACTTTAATACTAATATAGAAACTGGACTATCTGCTTCTCAAGCACAAAAAAATATAGATACATACGGTATAAATGAAGTATCTCAAACTAAACCAAAGAAATGGTATAATTATTTTTTTGGTAGTCTTTTTAGTCCATTTAATAGCATTTTATTAGGTATTACACTGGTGTTAATCTACACGGATGTTCTCATTCCTGATACCCCTAATTATTCTAATATATTAGTAATTGTTATATTAGTATTGATTAGCTCATTGCTTGAATTTTCTGAAGAATATCGTTCTAATAAAGCTGCTGAGAAATTAAAAGAACTAGTTGCTACTAAATCTACTGTTATAAGAAATAATAATACTACTATGCTCCTTGTGAAAGAAATTACTATAGGAGATATTGTCGTTCTTTCAGCAGGAGATATGATACCTGCTGACTTGCGAATTATTGAAGCTAAAGACCTTTATGTTGGTCAATCTACCCTTACAGGTGAATCTGATGCTGTAAAAAAACAAGTTAATTGTAGTTTAACTGAAATAGATAGTGTTTCCGACCTAGATAATATTTGTTTTATGGGCACTAATGTAATTAGTGGTAGTGCTAAAGGTATTGTTATAAAAACAGCAAACGATACCTACTTTGGTAAAATTGCTCATACAATTACTTACGAGAAACCCAAAACCTCTTTCCGAAGAGGAATTGAAAATATAAGTAAATTACTTATAAAATTCATGCTTATTCTTATCCCTCTTGTATTTTTGCTAAATGCTTGGAAGCATGATATACTAATAGCCTTTACCTTTGCCGTTGCTATAGCCATTGGTATTACACCTCTTCTACTTCCTGTTATCCTATCTTCTAGCTTATCTAAAGGTGCTATTAGAATGTCAAAGAAAAAGACTATAGTAAAAAAACTTGACTCTATTCAGAGTTTCGGCTCTATGGATATTCTTTGCACTGATAAAACAGGAACCTTAACTGAGGATAAAATTGTCCTAGAAAAATACCTAAATATTGAAGGCGATGAAGACATTAGAGTTCTGAAACACGTTTTTCTAAATTCATATTTTCAAACTGGTCTTAAAGGAAACATTGATGAAGCAATTATTTCTAGAGGACTTAAGACTGATATGGGTAAATATACCGAAATTTATACCAAAATCGACGAAGTTCCTTTTGACTTTTCCAGAAGGCGTCTTTCTATTGCTGTTACAGACGGTAATAAAAAGCAACTTATAACTAAAGGTGCTGTTGAGGAAATTCTAAGCATTTGTACCATGGCAGATTTGAATGGTAATATTACTAAATTAACAAATGAAATTAAACAAAACATCAGACGTTTAAGCAAAAAATTAAATGAAGATGGCTTAAGAGTTCTTGCAGTATGTCAAAAAAATGATGTTGAACACACAACAGATTTCGGAATTAAAGATGAGAAGAACATGATTTTGCTAGGCTTCGTAGGATTTCTTGACCCTCCAAAAGAAAGTGCTAAAGCAGCAATTCAAAGACTTAATGAAGCTGGAATTAGAGTTATAGTACTCACTGGAGATAATGCTGAGGTTACTAAATGTATATGTAATAAAGTTGGTATTAATTCTGACAAGATAGTTCTTGGAAGTCAAATAGATAAACTTCAAGATATTAGTGTTAAACGATTACTTAAAAAGACTAATATATTTGCTAAACTATCCCCTATTCAAAAAGCTAGAATTGTAAGACTTTTAAAAGAAATGAACAGTGTTGTTGGATATATGGGAGATGGTATAAACGATAGCCCATCACTTATAAATTCAGATGTTGGTATTTCAGTAGACACTGCTGTTGATATTGCCAAAGAATCTGCTGATATAATTCTTTTGGAGAAAGATTTAAATGTGCTACTAGATGGTGTTACAGAAGGAAGAAAAACTTTTGCTAATTTAATGAAATATATAAAAATGGCTGTGAGTTTTAATTTTGGTGAAGTCTCATCAGTTATAATTGCAAGTGTCTTACTTCCATTTTTCCCAATAACGCCAATTCAATTATTAGTTCAAAGTTTACTATATGATTTTGGACAATTAACTCTTCCATTTGATAATGTAGATAAAGAATATCTGAAAAAGCCTAGAAAATGGGACTTACAAGGTTTAAAACATTTCATGTTATTTATGGGACCTCTTAGCTCGTGTTTTGATTTAATTGTATTTGCTTCATTATGGTTTGTCTTTGGTGTTAGAGAAGCCGCAATTTTCCAAACAATATGGTTCTCTTATGGAATTGTATCAAATCTAGTAGGAATGCATATTATAAGAACAGCTAGAATACCATTTGTAGAAAGCAATGCTTCAAAAATGGTATATGTTTCATCTATAGCTCTAAGTATTATAGCAATAATTGTACCATTTACGATAATAGGACAAATTATAGGACTTACTGCAATACCTATAAAATATCTAAGCATTATCATAGGTATACCAATACTTTACTGTTTTATAGCAATGTTTGCCAAAAAGATTTATATCAGAAAATACGGTGAATGGATTTAGCTAAATTGCCAATAGGGACGGGGATTTTTGGCAATATATAATAAAACTGAGTGGCTAATTACAAAAAAACAGAGTATCAAGGAATTTGTTGTAATCCTTGATACTCTAAACATTTACAGTTCTGGTGACCCGTACGGGAATCGAACCCATGATTCCACCTTGAGAGGGTGGCGTCTTAGCCGCTTGACCAACGGGCCATTTAACATATATATTTATACCATATTTTATGCCGTTTCGTCAAGCTTTTTTACACTTATCTCCAATATTTCTTTTAATCTTGTTTCTTGTTTTGTTAAATATAGGTATCCAATTAATCCTTCGTATGCTGTTGCATACATGTAATCTTTTAGTTCCGCATTTTTTGGTAAGTGGTGATTTTCTGTGTTTCTTGTTCTTCTAACTATATCTTGTTCATCTTCTGATAATGTATCTAATATTTCTTGTAATACCTGTGCCTGAGCTTTTGCTTTTACGTATTTTATTGCCTCAATATGTAATTTATGTGGCTTTAATCTAGTTTTACTTACTAAATTTGTTCTTACATATAACTCATATACGCAATCTCCTACATACGCCCATGTTAATGGCGATAAGGTTTTTACATCTAATTCATTTTTTTGTATTTCAAATATTTCATATAAATTCAAATTATTTCACCTTTTCTAAAGTTATCCTTCCTAGTTTTCCAGTTCTAAAGTCTTCTAAAATTATTCTTGAAACCTTTTCTAAATCTACTTTTCCGCCTGATACTATTGCTCCTCTTTTTTGTCCTATTATTTCCATTAGTTCTGCTATTTGGTTTTCATTTATTTGTTCTATATTTTCTATTTTATATCTTTCTGCTATATTTGCTTTATAGTCCTTAAATAAATATTTAAGCAAATAATATGCTACTTCTGTTCGTTCTATTATGTCGTCTTTTATTGTTCCAGTAAAGGCTAAATTTAATGCAATTTCTTCACTTTGAAACTTTGGCCATAATACTCCTGGGGTATCTAGCATTTCTATGTTTTTATCTAGCTTTATCCACTGTTTTTTTACAGTTACTCCCGGCTTATTTCCTACTTTTGCAGATACCTTTTTAGTAGCTCTATTTATATATGAAGATTTTCCAACATTAGGTATCCCCAATATTAGTACTCTTATTGTTTTACCTATTTTTCCTTTTGCTATATCTCTTTCAATTTCTTTTTGCATTATTTCTTTAACAGCTCTAATTGATTCTTCTATCCCTTTTCCCGAATTTGCATCTACTATAACTGCTTTTGTGTTATTCTTTTTAAAGTTTTCTACCCATCTTTTATTTTCTTTCTCTTCTGCTAAATCGCTTTTATTTAGTAATACTATTCTCTTTTTGTTTTTTATAACTTCATCCAAGTCAGGATTATGGCTAGAAACTGGTATTCTCGCATCTAATACCTCTATTACTACATCTATTAATTTTAAATCATCTATAATTTGTCTTTTAGTTTTTGCCATGTGGCCCGGATACCAGTTTATATTCATATTTCCCTCCATTATAATCTATATTGATCTTTATCTGCTCTTTCATCTAATTTTCGGTCAAATTTCTCATTTTTATAGAACCAGTGTGTATTTTTATCATCTTTTCCTTCATGTCTATCTTGATTTAGTGCTAGGTCTAATAAAATTCCTATTGAAAGAACTAGTGCTACTGCTGCTATAAATATATTCATTACTACATTCATATCCATATCCGTACTTGGAGCTGATACAAAGCTATATGCATATGAACCAAAATAATATATATTTGCAATTACATATACAATTCCTCCCAATAGCTTTCTTCCTAATATCAACAATATTGCGAAAAATGTTACAAATAGCAATATCATTTCAATATTAAAGTCTAGTGGTTTTATGGGGAAATTAATTCCCATATTATATGTAAATGCAACAATTACTCTAAATACCCAAAACATTATTATAAATATGGTTAATAACCAGCTACTCATCTTCTTCATTTCACTTTCATCTCCTTTGTTTACTTCTGATATCTATTTTACATTCATAGGGCAAAAATGTCAAGGGTTGTAATTTTTTCAAAGGAGACGGAAAAAACTTATTATTCCTGACATAAAAAATATGACTTTGCAGTATACAAAGTCATATTTCAATACCTATTCTTCTTCTGAAAAATTGAATTCATCTTTAAATTTTTCTTTGAATTTTTCAAATACTTTGTTTAGTATTTCTTCGTCATCAACACTTACATAAGATTCTTCTTCTTCTGATTCTGTGTCTTCTACTTTTAGTATTACTACTTCTCCTTCTTCTTCCTCTTCTTCGTCTGTTGGTAGTAGTACTACATATTCTTCATTATCTAGTTCTACTAGGTCTAGAAATTCAAATTGAACTTCATTTCCTTCCTCATCATTTAATACAATTACATTGTCTAGTTCTTCGTCCATTTCTGGAACATTTTTTCCTTCTTCATTCATTTTAATATTTCTCCTTTCAAATTTATATAAAATTGTATTACTACAATATTAATACCCTTTTAATTATTATCAGCATTTTGTTATTTTATATTCATTTTTTTATGCTGCCCATATAAGTTTCAAGTATATATACTGCTGAAATTGTATCTACTAAGCCCTTCTTTTTTCTTGGTGCTATATCTAGGAAATTCATTGTTTTATGTGCCTCTACTGTTGTTAGCCTTTCGTCTACAGTCTTTATATCTATTTTGCCTAATCTACATTTTAGTTTATGTATAAACTTTTCAGTGACCTCTACTCTTTCTGTTTTGGTTCCATCCATATTAATTGGCATTCCTATTACAATGGTTTTCACTTCATATTCATTTACTATTTCTTCTATTCTTTTTAGTAATATTCTATCATTCCCATTATAACTAATTGTTTCTAATCCTTGAGCTGTTATGAGTAATGGGTCTGATATGGCAATTCCTACTCGGCTATCTCCATAATCTATTCCTAATATTCGCATATTTACTCCTATTTTTGATTTCCTATATAATATTCTAGCATCTTTTCTAGTAACTCATCTCTTTCTAGAGTTCTTATTTTTTGTCTAGCACCATTATGATTTGTTATATAGGTTGGGTCTCCTGATAGTATATATCCAACTAATTGATTTGTTGGGTTATAACCTTTTTCTTCTAGCGCTCTATATACTTGTCTTAAGAGTTCTTGTGTTTTGCTTGATGCACCTTTTTCTGGTTTAAAACTCATTGTTTCATCAAATGGCATTTTTACCTCCCTTAAATATAATTTATATCGTTTTCATTGATATCTGCATTATCAAGGTATTCTTCTAATTTTTTAGTAATTCCATCTAATGCTGTTCCTTTATAATATGTTGAAAGAACACAATTTATTTTTGGACTTGCAACTTCTTCTTTTTTTACTTTTTTCTTTGTTGTCTTTCCTTTTGTTTCTTGTTCTACTGGTACTTTTATTTGTTCTACATATTTTTTTATATCTTTAACAAATGGAAACACTGACTCTTGCTCTACTCCCGAAAATACTATAACAAATTTTGGTCCCATGTATCTTACAAATACATAGTTGTTAGATAAACTAGGTTTTATTGTTTTGCTAACTTCTGTCACTATCTGATTTCCTGTTTTTCTTCCAAATAATTCATTTATTTCTGGTAAATTTGTTATTTTAAACATTAAAACTGTAGATATTACATGTTTATCTATTATTTTTTTACCTTTCCCATATAGATATTCTGCTGATTGTAATTGTGTAAACAAGTCTGTTCTATTTATATTTTCCATTGTACTTTGATAATTTACTGTTTTTAATATTGCAATGATATTGTCTTTTACTACATCTAGAATAGCTGTGTCTAAATCATCAAATGCATGTTTTTCTCCACTTTCTATTAACCAGTATCCTATATATACACTATCAATATAAAGCGGATAAAACATTGAAGATTTTGCTCTTCCAAATTCTGATTGTTGATATGGTAATTTTTCATTATCACTATCTATTGTTATATATTTTGGTGTTGAGTTTGCAATACTTTCTTTGAAGACATCTTCTGTATGCATATTTTTTAAGGTTTCCCAATGTTTTTCGTCAACATTGGTCGCTTTTATAGCATATTCAGCTCCATCAAAGGCAATTATGCTAGAGTATTTTATTTCAAATCTATCTATTAATATCTCGTTTACCTTTTTTATTTTGTCTTCAACAGAAGTTTCTTCTCCTACTGCATTCATGAAGTCTTGTAAAACATTTAAACTATTTATTTTTTGATTAATACCAGTAAATGTTTTTACTTTATTGTGTATTGACATGTTGTATACCATTAATGCTATTACAACTGCTACTAACATTATTATTGCTATTAAAGCCAAGTTTTATCACCTCTGTTTACTATATTCCAAACCTCTTTTTGCCTTTTTCATTTTTTCCATAATTATTATCAGCTACTGAATAATTTACCTTATTTAATAGTGGATATACCATGTTTGATAATGATTTTAAATTTGCCATAAATATTTTTGTATATCCTTTAGTAGTTACATTGCAATCTACTAAAGTTTCTAAATATCTTTCATAATTTTCTACTTCGAATGGAATTGTACAATATTTTACTCTATCTTTATTAAATAATTCTGTCATAAATGTCATTGCTGGTTCATTATAATATGCCATTCCACCTATTAGTACTTTTGGATTTAATCCTTTTACTTTTACTTCTTTGTTTATAACAATTCTTAAGCTTTCTGGATTTAATAAATGTTTTGATTTTAAATCTCTTAAGAATGCTGTCAGTGGTTGAATTGTTAAAATATCCATACTTTGTACTAAATATATTTCTTGTGATGCTGAAAAATATTTTGCTGGTGTTTCAAAGTCCGCATCTATTAATACTAATGAATGTCTTGAGGCTAATGTACTTAATATTGTTTCTACATTATCTTCATCTTCCTCTGCATTTGTTGGAAGTGATGTGTATACAGTCAATGACTTATTTACTGGTATTCCTTCTGCTCTTCCAACTTTTAATTTTTTCATACACTCATAAGCTATTCTTCTTAAACGCTCCTCATTTTTAGTGTATATATAATATGAATTTTTATTTTGAGTTAAATCTAATATTGCTGTATCTATACCACTCTCTGAGAACATTGCTGCCAAGTTATTTACTAAGAAAGATGTTCCATTTTTAGGTGCTCCAACAAATGTTACTATTTTTCTATCCTTAGTAAGCAAGTTAGATAGACTTTCTTGAGTATTATAGTTTGTATTTTGTAAATAGAAGTCATCATCTTCTGGCTCTTCCTCTACTGGTTCTTCATGAAGTTCTTCCATTTCTTCTATAATATTATATTTTTCTTCGTCATCTGATAGATTAAATAGATCCACTGTTTCTTCTACATCTTCTTCTGGTTCTTCTGCCATTCCAAATAAGTTGACTTGTTCTTCTGGCTCTGGTATTGGTTCTTCTACTACTTTTTTAGGTCTACCTCTACCTCTTTTTGGCGCATTCTTCTTTGCTTCTAGTTCGGCCTCTTCTTCCGGTGTAAGTACTTTTCTAGGTCTGCCTCTTTTTTTCTTCGGAGCTTCTTCTTGAACTTCTGGTTCAATTTCTTGTACTCCCACAACCTCATCTATTCGGCTTTCTACTGTTTCTTCTTCTCCCATGTCAAATAAGTCAATTGGTTCTTCTTTTGGAAATTCTTCTTGTATTTTTTGTACAGCTTCTTCTACAGATGGAATATCTTCGCCACTCATTTTCTTTACATTTTTACTGTTAAACACATTTGGTACTATAAAGTTTTTACCTTCATTATTTTCTCTTGGTGTGTCTAATATATCTAAATTAACATCTTCCATTTTTTGTTCTTTTTTGCGTTTTATTTTAGGCTCTTTTTTCTTTTTCTCTGATTTTCTAGCTCTTTTATCTTCCATTATTTCATCATCCATATCTCCTAAAGGAGTATATGATGCTGCTCTTGGATTTGCTGATATAGCCCTTTTCTTTTTGTTTCCGCTAAATGTCATTAATTCTTGATATTTTGGAGATTCCGCCTCTAAAACTGCTTTTACGTTTAGCGGTAAGAATCTTATTATTACTTTTAATTGTTGGTCTGTATATTGTGAAGCTATATTATTAAAGCTATCTACATATCTTTCTGTGTTTTTGCCAAGTTTTTTGTAGTGTGTTATTATGTTTTGAATCTCTACTTCGTTTACATTCTCTTCATTTTCTGCTTGATAATTTGCATCATCTGATTCTATTTTGTAGTATATTTTTGCATCCTTTTTTGCTCTTGGCTTATTTATTAATTTACATACTTCTTCAATATTTCTGTCTGCCCCTATTAATGCATTATATATTCCTATACTAAATAATTTTAATAATATTGCTTCTCCCTTAGCACGTCTATCTGTTGTTATTAGTATTATTGGAATGTCTGCCCCTTCTCCATTAGCTGATTCATCACTAATACTATCTAATTTTTCAAATAAAAATCTGTCTATTGTTTCATAGTTATTATTAGCAAACGGCTCTAAGTCCTCACTTATTACTATTCTATCATAAGATTTATCCTTTTGTATTTCTTTTAATATTGCATTGAAGTAATAAACATTCTTATAAGATATTATTTCTTTATAATCTTTTTGATATTGCTTAACAATCGCTTCTGAAATCCCCTCATTACTTACTGCAAATAATACTTTCATTTGTTAACCCCTCCAACCTTTTACAACTATTGCAAATATAAGTGGTAGCACTTGGCAAATTATAAGAATAGTTACAAAGGCTATTAATAGGTTAAATCCTTTATCCCTAAGATCCATTTTTCTTATTCCTATAACATATTGATATATTGCTCCTACTACAATTCCTATAAAGCAAAATGGTATACTGTATATTCTTACTTTGTTTAGTATGTATGCTGTGAATCCGTATGTCTCAGAGCCGTATCTTTCAGTATAATCTTGTAATTCTTTGGCTGTTTGATCCTTGAAGTTTGTTAGTTCTCCTGATGCATCTGCTGATAATACTTCTGTACTATTATCGGCTGTTGCATAAACTGCCCCCATTGATAAGACTATTAATAAAATAACGCAGCCTACTAGCACCTTCTTCATATTATTCCTCCCTTTTTATTTGGTTAAATATCAATATTTTTTACATTATATATCATACAATAAAGTTCTTAAAATATCAAGCAATATTACAAAAAAGTTAATTAAATTTTTCCATTATTTGAATAGCATTATATGCCGCACCTTTTCTTATATTATCG